>JBKJON010000123.1:0-9011 GCA_046595715.1 Marmoricola sp. | reverse complement strand
GGTCACCCTGTCACCGGCTCGAGGACCTCACGGCCCTGGAGGTAGGGCCGCAGCGCCTCGGGGACGACGACGGACCCGTCGGCCTGCTGGTGGGTCTCGAGGATCGCCACGATCGTGCGCGGGATGGCGACCAGGGTGCCGTTCAGGGTGGCGATCGGCTTGACCTCCGGCTGCCCTGAGCCGCCCGTGGCGGGGAACCGCCCCCGGATGTCGAGGCGACGGGTCTGGAAGTCGGTGCAATTGGAGGTGGAGGTGAGCTCGCGGTAGCGACCCTGGGTGGGCACCCACGCCTCACAGTCGAACTTGCGCTTCGCCGAGAGGCCGAGGTCGCCGGCCGCCACGTCGATCACGCGGTAGGCGAGCTCGAGCTTCTCGAGCCACTCCTGCTCCCAGCCGAGGAGCCGCTCGTGCTCGGACGAGGCCTCCTCGAGCGTCGTGTAGGAGAACATCTCCACCTTGTCGAACCAGTGCACGCGGATGATCCCGCGGGTGTCCTTGCCGTGCGAGCCTGCCTCCTTTCGGAAGCAGGGGCTGAACGCCACGTAACGGCGGGGCAACGTGTCGGCGTCCAGGATCTCGTCGGAGTGGTACGCCGCCAGCGGCACCTCCGAGGTGCCGACGAGGTAGGTGTCCTGACCCTCGATCCGGTAGACGTCGTCGGCGGCCTGACCGAGGAAGCCGGTGCCCTCCATGGCGCGGGGCTTGACCAGCGTCGGCGGGATCATGGTCGTGAAGCCGGCCGCACGGGCCTGGTCCATGGCCATGTTGACCAGGGCCAGCTCGAGGTCGGCGCCTGCACCGGTGAGGTAGTAGAAGCGCGAGCCCGAGACCTTCGCCCCGCGCTCGACGTCGATGGCGCCGAGGATCCGGCCCAGCTCGACGTGGTCACGGGGCTCGAACCCCTCGGCCTCGAAGTCGCGGGGAGTGCCGTGCTCGGAGAGCACGACGTAGTCGTCCTCACCGCCCGCGGGAGACTCCTCGGCCGCCGGGTTGGGGATCGCGTAGATCGCGTCGCGCCAGTCCTGCTCCGCCTCTGACTGGGTCGACTCGGCCGTCTTCACGTCGACTGCGAGCGTCTTGGTCCGTGCCAGCAGGTCGGCCTTCTCCTCGCCGGTGGCCTTGGCGATCAGCTTTCCGAGCTGCTTCTGCTCCGAGCGCAGCCGCTCGAAGTCGGCGATCGCGGCACGACGGGCGGCGTCGGCCTGCAGGGCCTCGTCGACCACGGAGCCGGACAGGCCGCGTTTCTCCTGGGCGGCTCGGATCAGGTCGGGGTCATCGCGAAGAACTCGTGGGTCGATCACGGCCCGAGACTAACCGTCACGGTGCCGGAGGAACTACTCAGTTGGCGGCAGCACGAGCGGGAAGCCTGCGGCCACGGGGGCCACCGGGGTGCTCGGCTTGCCGTAGGCGGTCCACTCCTTGCCGTCCTTGGGCAGGTAGTAGGTCGTCACCGAGTCGGCGTCCGCGCAGAACGTCCACGTGAGCCCGGCGGCGTCGGTGAACCCTGCACCCAGGCGGCACGGGCTCTGCGGCAGCGCGGACATCCCCGGCGAACCCGCGGCCAGCACGGTGCCCTCGGCGCGGGTCAACGGGCTGGTGTCGGCCGAGCCGTTGCCGGGGGGACTGGTCTCTTCGCTGTCGATGCTCTCGACGTAGGGCTCGCCGGTGTTGCGGTCGAAGCCGTTGGTGAAGACCCACGGGCCCTTGGGCAGCGTGCTCTCCAAGTTGGCTTTGCCGCCCGCCACGCTGAGTGCCCAGACGCGGTTGCTGGTGTCCACGACTCGCAGCGTGTCGGCGCGCCCGGGGTCGAACGCCCAGCCGATCGGGTCGACGTCGCTGAGCCCGGTGCGGTCGCGGATGTCGATGACCTTGGCCGAGCCGTCTGTCAGCGAGTAGACCTTGGACCTGCCGCTCTTCTCGTCCTCGCGGGAGATGCCGGTGTCGGTGATGGCCCAGGCGCGGTCGGCGCTGACCAGGACGGCGGCCTGGTCACCGGTGGCACTGGCTGCCTTGACCCCCGGCAGCTCCCGCGCCGTGGCCTGTCCGGTCGAGGGGTTGAAGCTGAGGTAGACCGACGAGCTGGTCTCACCGTCGGCGCCACCCGCGGTCGTCATGCCAAGCAGCCAGTTGCCCTCGCCGGCGCTTGTGTCGGCCGCCGCCGGGGAAGCGGACGGAGTCTTCTCCGACGGGGAGTCGCCGTCCTTGGCCGTGACCTCGACGCTGCCGCAGCCGGCGACCAGGAGGAGCGCTGAGAGGGTCGCAGCCAGCGGGAGGACTGCCGACCGGGAAATCGTTCGAAGCATGTGGTCCCCCTCCTCCGACCGCCATGGTCTTGAATGGTCGCCATGGCCAGGTCCGCTCTCGCTCATGATCCCACACCAGCCCCTGTGGGGCGTGGACGTGACTGAGGCCGATCTGCGTCCCACCCGGCTGGGCTGGAGCACCCTGTGCTTCGTGCTGTTCGCCCTGCTGGCGATCCTGGTGAAGACGACCTGGACGCCCTTGACGGACCTCGACACACGCCTCGGCTCGTGGCCCGAGTCCTTCACCCGGGCCCACCGCGACGCCTACCTGTTCTGGCGCTATCTGGGCCTGGCCACGACGACGTTGCCGGAGGCGGTCGCCACGGCCGTGGTGGCGGTCTCGCTCGAGGCCAAGGGGCACCGGCGTGCGGCGATCTGGACCGTCGGGGTGATGGCGACCGTCGGCGTGGCGGTCGCCGTCCTCAAGCAGCTCATCGGCCGCGAGCGGCCCGTGTGGGACGACCCGGTGCAGGTGCTCAGCTCGTTCTCGTTCCCGTCGGGGCACGCGGCGGGGATCGTCGGCGCGATGGGCGTCGCGGTCGGCCTCACCCGGATGCTGGTGCGTCGCCGCGGCGTACGACGCCTGGTGTTCGTGATCTCCACGATCCTGGTCGTGCTGGTCGGGGCCGACCGGATCTTCCTGGGGGTGCACAACTTCTCCGACGTCGTGGCGGGCTACCTGCTCGGCGGCGGGATCGTGCTGGTGTGGCTGGGGCTCTTCGAGGTCACCCCGCGGTCGATCGCTCGGGACAACGCCCCGCTCGCCGACGCCGTCCCGAACCAGCGCAAGAAGCTGGCCGTGATCCTCAACCCGATCAAGGTCGACGACGTCGCAACGTTCCGCACGCTCGTCGAGGCGCTGGCCACGGACTCGGGCTTCGCCACCGTGGTGTGGTGGGAGACGACCGTCGAGGACACCGGCTACGGCATGGCCCACCACGCGGCGACCAGCGGCTGCGACCTGGTCCTGGCCATCGGCGGCGACGGCACCATCCGCGCGGTCTGCGAGGAGCTCGCCGGCACCGGCATCCCGGTGGGTATCGTGCCTGCCGGCACCGGCAACCTGCTCGCCCGCAACCTGGACATCCCGCTCTACCTGCGCTCGGCCGTCGACGTCGGCATCAACGGCCAGGACCGCGCCATCGACATGGTCGAGGTGAGCGGCGACAAGATGGAGGACGCCACCTTCCTGGTGATGGCGGGCATGGGTTTCGACGCCGCGATCATGGAGGGCGTCAACGAGACGATCAAGGCCAAGGTGGGCTGGCTGGCCTACGTCTGGTCGGCGCTGAAGTCGCTGATGTTCCCGGCCATCAGGGTGGAGATCTCGGTCGACGGCGGCGAGTTCACGCGGCACCGGGCGCGCACCATCGTCATCGGGAACGTGGGCTTCCTCCAGGGCGGCATGCCGCTGATCCCCGACGCGTCGATCGACGACGGCAAGCTCGACGTCGTCCTGCTCTACCCCCGACGCTTCCTGTCCTGGGTCCCCCTCGCAGCCCGGGTCCTGACCAGGAACAAGCGCACCGACGAGCTGATCACCCGGATGACGGGCCGCGAGGTCGTCGTACGCTCCCACGTCGACGCACCCCGCCAGCTCGACGGTGACCTGATCCCGCCCGGCAAGGAGCTGCGTGCGACCTGCGTGCACGGGCGTCTGCTGGTGCGGGTGCCGCGCTGACGGTTTTTCTGGTTAACCAGAAAAACTCGCACCACCCAACGTTGCAACGTGGGGGAAGTGGCAGGATTTCTGGTTAACCAGAAAAACTCACGACCGTTCACGCCCACCATCAGGTGGTGGTGATCGGGGGCGTTGATGCCGACGGCGCGCGGCGTCAGCAGGGCCCGAACCCCGGGAGCTAGGGCCGGGCGTGGGAGATCGCGTCCTCCTCCTCGGGGGAGAGCTGGGTCTCGCTGGCCCACGCGGCCACGTTCTTGGCATAGCTGCGGGAGTCGTTGCGTCCCTGGATCGCCGTCAGGACGACCCCGCTGCCGCTGTCGTCGAGCAGCGCCATCGACCAGGAGAGCTGGCCGCCGGTGTCGGTGAAGGCGTCGTAACGCACCACGGCGACGTGCCGCATGGCCTGGGCGCTCTCCGCCTTGAGCGCGGCGACCTCCTGGCGCAGGGCCCTCGGGTCCTCGGGAAGAGCGCTGGCGTCGGCGTGGCCACGACCGCCACGCCCCCGTCCCGACGTACGACGACCCGCGACGGCGACCCCCAGGGCAGCCAGGGAGAGCAGCAGGGCGAGTACGGCGAGGGCGGTGGTCACCTTGCCGAGGGTAGATAGCGGGACGGTTCGCCCAGTGGCGACTCGCGGGGCGTGCAGCACCTCACGTGGGAAACTCGGCCTGTGACCAGCCAAGGCTCCTCGACCGGACCGCCACGGATCGCCTACCAGGGCGAGCCGGGGGCGAACTCCCACATCGTGTGCAAGCTCTACTACCCCGACTGGGAGCCGGTGCCCTGCGCCTCCTTCGAGGACGTCTTCGCAGCGGTCGAGGGCGGTGACGCCGCGCTGGCGATGATCCCGATTGACAACTCGATCGCCGGGCGGGTGGCCGACATCCACCACTTCCTGCCCGACTCGGACCTGCACATCGTCGGCGAGCACTTTCTGCGGATCCAGTTCGCGCTGATGGCCCTGCCCGGTGCCACGCTGCAGACCATCGAGACGGTGCACAGCCACGTGCACGCGTTGGGCCAGTGCCGCAAGGTCATCCGGCAGCTCGGCCTGCGACCGGTGATCTCCGGCGACACCGCTGGTGCGGCCCGTGAGGTGGCCGAGTCCGGCGACCTCAGCCAGGCCGCCATCTCGCCCCCGCTGGCCGCGGAGACCTACGGGCTGGAGGTGCTGGCGCGCGACGTCGAGGACGAGGAGCACAACACCACCCGCTTCGTGGTGCTCTCGCACGAGATGGTGCAGGCCGTGCCGGACAACGGCCCTGTCGTGACCAGCTTCATCTTCAACGTGCGCAACCTGCCGGCCGCGCTCTACAAGGCGCTGGGGGGGTTCGCCACCAACGGTGTGAACATGACCAAGCTGGAGAGCTACATGGTGGGTGGCTTCTTCACCGCCACCCAGTTCCTGGCCGAGGTCGACGGCCACCCCGACGACCCGGGCCTGAGGAGGGCGCTGGAGGAGCTGGCCTTCTTCACCACGGACATCAAGATCCTGGGTGTCTACCCGGCGGACGGTTTCCGTCAGCGGTGACCCGGGAGGATGATCGGGCCATGCGCACTGCCTACAAGGCCCTTGGCCACACCATCGCCGGACTGGTCGCCGTCCAGGCGGCTGTCATCGCCTTCGCGGTCATGGGCCTGTGGTCCTGGGTCCGGGACGGCAACGACCTGACCACCGGTCAGGTGAAGGCGGAGAACATCGACTCCACCGGTGCCGTCGGGTTCGCGCTGCACAGTGCGATCGGGATGATGGTGATGCCCCTGCTCGCGATCGCGATGCTCGTCGTGGCGTTCCGAGCGGGGATCGACGGTGGCACCAAGTGGGCGGGCATGCTTCTCGGCGCCGTGGTGCTCCAGGTCGTGCTCGGGGTGCTCGGGGAGGATCTCCCCGCCCTCGGGCTGCTGCACGGACTGCTGGCCCTGGGCATCGCCTGGCTCGGTTGGCACGCAGCCACCGTGGCGGGTGCCACGGAGCACTCGCTAGTTTGAGCCGGTGACCCGACCCATCCCCGACGCCACCGACGTACCGCAGACGGCTGATCTCGGCTACGCGCGGGTCGACGTCGACCGCGCGTCGCGCACCGGCGACCCCGAGGTGGTCTACGGGTCCGGGAAGACGCCCGAGCAGGTCGTGGGCATCCTGCGCACGCTGCACGAGCGGCACCCCGAGCGCGCAGTGCTGGCGACCAGGCTCTCGGCCGAGGCGATCGACCACGTGCGGTCCGAGATCCCCGACGCCGTCGTCGAGGAGGTGGCCCGCGCCGTGACCCTCGGCCCGATCCCGCCGGCCCGCGGGCGGGTGGCGGTGATCAGCGCCGGCACCTCGGACGCCCCGGTGGCGGCCGAGGCGGCCCTGACGATCGCGGTGCACGGCGCCGGGGTCGAGCGCATCGACGACGTCGGCGTCTCCGGGCTGCACCGCCTCCTCGCGGTCCGCGATCGGTTCGCGGAGGCCGACTGCCTGGTCGTCGTGGCCGGGATGGAGGGTGCGCTCCCCAGCGTGGTGGGCGGCCTGAGCGGAGTGCCTCTCGTGGCGGTGCCGACCAGCGTCGGGTACGGCGCCTCCTTCGGCGGACTCGCCGCCCTGCTGGCGATGCTCAACTCGTGTGCTCCCGGGGTCACCGTCGTGAACATCGACAACGGGTACGGCGCCGGCGTCTTCGCCGCCCGGGTCGCCCGCCGCGCCCGGAGTGCCACGCAGCCTGCTGCCGAACGACCTGCCGACCGTGCAGCTGAACCACATGCCGGACGAGCGCCGGCCGAACCGTCCGGCGGACCGTCGTGATCGCCTGGGTCGACGCCTCCTCGGGGGCCAGCGGCGACATGCTCCTCGGCGCCCTGGCCGACGTCGGGGTGCCCCTGGGGGTGATGGCCGAGGCGGTCGAGAAGGTGGCGCCGGGCGAGGTCCGGCTGGTCGAGGAGCGCGTGCAGCGGGGCGGCTTCGCCGCCACCCGGTGCCACGTCGAGATCGAGGACAGCGAGCAGCACCGCACCTGGCGTGACGTCGAGCGCCTGCTGGCCGGCGCGGGGCTGCACGAGCACGTGCGCTCCCTCGCCCACGACGTCTTCGCGCGCCTGGCCGAGGCCGAGGGCCGGGTGCACGGCATGCCGGCCGAGGAGGTGCACTTCCACGAGGTCGGGGCGCTGGACGCCATCGCCGACGTCGTCGGCGTGTGCGCGGGCATGGTCCACCTGGGTCTGGAGACGCTCGTCGTCTCGCCCGTGTCGGTGGGGGGTGGCACGGTGTCCTCCGAGCACGGCCTCCTGCCGGTTCCGCCGCCGGCGGTGGTCGAGCTGCTCCGTGGCGTGCCGAGCTCCGGGGGTCCCGTCGACCTCGAGCTCTGCACGCCCACCGGGGCAGCGCTGCTGACCGCGCTCGCCGACGAGTGGGGCCACCAGCCGGCGATGGCGGTGTCCCACGTCGGGGTCGGGGCCGGCGGGCGTGATCCTGCGGGGCACGCCAACGTGCTGCGGCTGCTGGTGGGCACCGCCTCGCCGGCCACCTCGTCGAACGCGGGACCCCGCCTCTACGAGGCCAACATCGACGACCTCGACCCCCGGATCTGGCCGGTGGTGATCGCCGCTCTGCTGGAGGCCGGAGCGAGCGACGCCTGGCTGACACCGATCCTGATGAAGAAGGGTCGGCCGGCGCACACGTTGAGCGTCCTGGTGGCCGCCGACCGGGCTGACGTCGTACGCCGTGAGATCCACCGGCAGACCTCCACCATCGGTTTGCGTGAGCAGGCGATCACCAAGCACGAGCTCGGCCGCGAGATGACGTCGGTCGAGATCGACGGCCAGCGGGTCGCGGTGAAGGTGGCCAGGCTCGGGAAAGAGGTACTCAACGTGCAGCCGGAGTTCGAGGACGTGGCCGCGGCCGCACGGACGCTGGGTCGACCGGTCAAGACCGTCATGGCCGAGGCGGTTGCCGCCGCGCGAGGGCTTGCTTGATGGAATTCGCCGTCATTGCGATCGTCTTCGGGGCGATCTTCGTGGTCGAGCTGCCCGACAAGACCTTCATCGCCGCCCTGGTGCTCTCCACGCGCTACAGGCCGTTGGCCGTGTGGGTCGGCGTCGGCCTCGCATTCCTGGTGCAGACCCTGATCGCGGTCGTGGCCGGCCACCTGGCGACGTACCTGCCGGACACGCTCATCAAGTCCGTGGCGCTCCTGATCTTCCTGGTCGGTGGGTTCGTGCTGTTCCGGTCCGCTCCCGGCGCCGACGAGGAGGAGCGGCAGCAGGAGGAGGAGTTCGCCGCCAAGGCCGCTGACTCCCGCACCGGTCTCAAGGCGGTCCTGGCGTCCTTCCTCGTCCTCTTCGCCGCAGAGTGGGGCGATCTCTCGCAGCTGCTGACGATCAGCATGATCGCGAGGTACGGCCATCCGGTCAGCGTGTTCATCGGTGCCTGGGCGGCGCTGCTCACGGTCTCGGGGCTGGCGGTTCTCGCCGGGCGGGTGCTGCTGCGTCATATCCGGCTCTCGACGGTCCACTACGTCGGGGCGGCCGTCTGCCTGCTGCTCGCGAGTGTGTCTGCGGTGGAGCTGCTCGGCTGGGCATAGGGTTGCCTGATGAGTGAAGCCCCCATGAATGCTCAGGCCAGTCCCGGAGTCTCCAGCGAGGTCGGCCGGTTGCGCACGGTGATGCTGCACCGGCCCGGGCCCGAGCTGCAGCGACTGACCCCCCGCAACAACGACCAGCTCCTCTTCGACGGCATCCCCTGGGTGGCGCGAGCACAGGAGGAGCACGACGTCTTCGCCGAGGCGCTGCGCAGCCGCGGTGTCGAGGTGCTCTACCTCACCGAGCTGCTCGTGGAGACGCTGGCCGGTGAGTCCGCCCGTCAGCACGCGATCGAGGCCGTCACGGGCTCGCTGAGGCTGGGTGACACCCTGCGTGACTACCTGGTGAACGCGCTGGGGGAGCTCTCCCCCGAGGCGCTCAAGGACGTCCTCACGGCGGGGCTTCGCAACGACGAGGTCCGTGGTGGCTTCGGGGGAGAGCTCCCCCAGCGCGTTCACCAGGTAGTCACG
>JBKJON010000479.1:0-5120 GCA_046595715.1 Marmoricola sp. | reverse complement strand
CGATCGCGCCACCGTTGACGTTGGTGATCTCGTGGTCGCTGCCCATGTCCTTCATGAAGCGCATGGCCACGGCCGCGAAGGCCTCGTTGATCTCGAAGAGGTCGATGTCCTTGACCTCGAGGCCTGCCTTGGCGAGGGCCTTGCGGCTCGCGGGCGCTGGGCCGGTGAGCATGATCGTCGGGTCGGCGCCGGAGACCGCGGTGGCGATGATGCGCGCCCGGGGGGTGAGGCCCAGGTCCTTGCCGACCTGCTCGTTGCCGACGAGCATCAGTGCGGAGCCGTCGACGATGCCGGAGCTGTTCCCCGCGTGGTGGACGTGGTTGATCTTCTCGATCCAGTGGTACTTCTCCAGAGCCACCGAGTCGAACCCGGCCTGGTCGCCGATGCCGGCGAAGGAGGGCTTGAGCTTCGAAAGCCCCTCCACGGTCGACTCGGGCTTGATGAACTCGTCGTGGTCGAGCACGGTCACGCCGTTGACGTCGACGACCGGCACGATCTGGCCGGCGAACCGGCCGTCGGCCCACGCCTTGGCGGCGCGGTGGTTCGACTCGACCGCGAAGGTGTCGACGTCCTCGCGGGAGAAGCCCTCGATCGTGGCGATCAGGTCCGCGCCGATGCCCTGGGGCACGAAAGAGGTGGAGAACGCGGTGGCCGGGTCCATCGCCCACGAGCCGCCGTCGGTGCCCATCGCGACACGGCTCATCGACTCGACGCCGCCAGCGATGATCAGGTCCTCGAAGCCGCCGCGGACCCGCGAGGCAGCCTGGTTGACGGCCTCGAGGCCGGAGGCGCAGAAGCGGTTCAGCTGTACGCCGGCCACGGTGTCGGGGTAACCGGCGGCGAGCGCAGCGGTCTTGGCGACGTCCCCACCCTGGTCACCGACGGGCGTGACGACGCCGAGGATGACGTCGTCGACCAGGTTGACGTCGAGGGAGGGGTTGCGGTCCTTGACCGCGTCAAGAAGCCCGACGACCAGGTCGACCGGCTTCACCTCGTGGAGGCTGCCGTTCTTCTTGCCCTTGCCTCGGGGCGTGCGGAGCGCGTCGTAGACGAACGCTTCTGTTGCCATGTGTGTGTTTTCCCAACTTCTCGGACGAGTCGCGACGACTCACGGGCGGACTCACGGGCGGACTCACAGTGGTCGGGTGGGGGCACCACGACGTGCGGCGGTGAGGACTTCATTGTGACAGTAATACTGTCATCGTCAATGCGCGCCAGATGTGGCCGAGATCACCCGAGCCGGGCAGTTCGGTCACGCCCCAGCAGGTCGAGCGGGCAGTTCGGTCACGGCCCAGGAGGTCGAGCGGGCAGTTCGTTCACGCGGAGCTGAACCCCAGTGCCCGGTCGTCGCCGTACGACGTGACGGGACTGCCCGGTGGTTCCGGGCGGTCAGCCCTCCTGCTCGGTCGGGCGGATGAGCACCTCGTTGACGGCGACCCGCCGCGGACGGGTGACGACGAACTCGATCGCGTCGGCGATGTCCTCGGCCTCCATCCGCTCCATGCTGGCGAATCGCGCCTTCATCGACTCCTGCACCTCGTCGCGGTTGTGCGAGGCGAGCTCGGTGTCGACCGCACCAGGCTCGACCAGCGAGACGCGCACGTGGCGACCGGTGACCTCCTGCCGCAGCGACTCGCTGAAGGCGCCGACCGCGTGCTTGGTGGCGTTGTAGACCCCGCTCCCGTTGCGCGCCACCCGTCCTGCCACCGACGAGATGTTGACGAGATCCGCGACGTGGCGCGGCCCGTTCTCGGCGGCGGCCAGCAGGTGCGACAGGGAGGCGTGTGCGACGTACAGCAGGCCCTTGATGTTCAGGTCGACCATCCGCTCCCACTCCTCGACCGGGGCCCCCACGATCGGGCCGAGGAGCATCACCCCGGCGTTGTTGATGACCGTGTCGAGGCGCCCGAGCTCCTCCACCGTCGTGGAGACGGCCTGCCGCGCCTGCTCCTGGACGGTGACGTCGGCGGTGATCGTGAGCGCCGTACCCCCGTTCTCGCGGATCGAGGTGGCGAGCTCCTCGAGGCGGTCGGTACGACGGGCGACCAGGGCCACCGCCGCTCCTCTGGACGCCAGCGAGACCGCCGTCGCCTGCCCGATGCCGCTGGAGGCGCCGGTCACCAGCGCCACCGTCCCGTCGAGGTTCTCAGCCATGACCTTGACGCTACCGGCAGGTGGTGGGACCGCAGGCGTCTGGATAGTCCGAGACGAAGCCGTCGTCATCTCGACCGCGGGACGACGGGAACGTCTCGGACTATCCGGCTCGAGGAGCTCAAGGTCTGCCCGGGTCGAGTGCGGCGAGGTCAGGCCTGGACAGCGACACCCCGCTCGAGGAGACCGTCCACGTCCTCGATCCCCCAGGCGGCCAGCGCCTCGCGGGTGTTGCTCCCGGCCGTGGCCGGCGGTGGCGAGGAGAGCTGGGGCGTCGTACGCGAGAACCGTGGCGCGGGTGCGGGCTGGCGGACTCCGTGGTGCTCCACGAAGATCTCGCGGGCCGCCATGTGCGGGTGGTCCATGGCCTCGCTCAGCGGGAGGATCGGCGCGACGCACGCGTCGGTGCCCTCGAAGAGCTCGGACCACTCGGCCTGGGTGCGCACCGCGAAGGCCGACTCGATCTGGCGGCGCAGCTCCGGGGACTGCTCGGGGTCGTAGCGGTCGGGCGCCTCCTCGAGGCCCAGGAGCTGCACGAAGACCTCGTAGAACTGCGGCTCGAGCGGCCCCACCGACATGTGCCTCCCGTCGGAGGTCTCGTAGAGGTCGTAGAACGGCATGCCGCCGTCGAGCAGGTTGGTCGCCCGCTCCTCCTTCAGGTTGCCCCCGGCGAGCATGCCCGCAGCCATGGCGTTGAGGTGGGCCGTGCCGTCCACGATGGCGGCGTCCACGACCTGTCCCTGACCGCTGATCCGTGACTCGAGGAGGGCGGCGAGGATCCCGATGACGAGGTAGGTCGAACCACCACCGAAGTCACCCACCAGGTTGGCCGGGAAGTGTGGCCTGGCCGGCTCCTGTCCCATGCCGAACAGGGCCCCCGTGATGGCGATGTAGTTCATGTCGTGCCCCGCCGCCCTGGCCAGCGGTCCGTCCTGGCCCCAGCCGGTCATCCGGCCGTAGACCAGGCGCGGGTTCCTCGCCAGGCACTCGTCGGGGCCGAGGCCGAGGCGCTCGGTGGTGCCGGGCCGCATGCCTTCGACGAGTACGTCGGCCCCGGCCACCAGCTCCAGCACGGTCGCGATCGCCTCGGGGTCCTTGAGGTTCAGGGCCACGCTGGGCCGGCCACGGTTGAGCAGGTCGTGGGGTCCGCCGGTCAGCATCTGCCCGCCCGGGCGCTCGACGCGGATCACGTCGGCGCCGAGGTCGGCCAGGATCATGCAGGCGTGCGGACCGGGTCCGATGCCGGCGATCTCGACGACCTTGGTGCCCGTGAGGGGGCCGGTGCCCTGTCCGAGTGCGTACGCCATGCGGGTCATCTTGACAGCAGAACTGTCACGGTTGCGAGGACGGTCCTCAGCCGGGCAGGACCCGCCGCAGGAACTGCCTGGTCCGTTCCTCACGGGGAGCGGTGAGCACCTCGCTCGGAGGGCCCTGCTCGAGGATCCGCCCCCGGTCGAGGAAGCACACCGAGGTGGCGACCTCCCGGGGTGGGCGTCGGCCTGGGCGAGCGCGCCAGCGGATCAGGAGAGACGCAGATCACCTGTGCAACTCGTTGCACAGGTGATCGCTCTCGCGCAGACTTCCCGGCATGGCCCTCGAGCACGCACTGCTGGTCTCCCTCCGGGAGCGACCCGGCACCGGCATCGAGCTGACCCGTCGCTTCGACCGGTCGATCGGCTTCTTCTGGCGGGCGACCCACCAGCAGATCTACAAGGTGCTGCGGCGGATGGAGTCGGACGGCTGGGTCAGCGCCGAGGCCGGCGACTCCCGCAGCACCGAGCGCAGCTACACCGTCACCTCGGCTGGACGCCAGGTCCTCGCGGAGTGGGTCGGCACGCCGACACCCGCCCCGGCGATCCGTTACGAGGTCGCGGTGAAGATGCGCGGGGCGTCGTACGGCGACCGGGCAGGGCTGCTCGCCCACCTCGAGGACCTCGTCAGCGAGCACCGGACCCGGCACGCGCACTTCGAGGAGCTGGAGCGCGAGCAGTTCCCCGAACCCACCGCCCTGGACGGCCAGCAGCTCGACACCTGGCTGGTGCTGCGGGGCGGGATCAGGCAGGAGCAGTTCTGGGTCGAGTGGCTCACCGAGTACCTCGACGCCTGGCACCGATCCGAAGGAGAAGCATGAACGACTACCCCCACCTGCTGGCGCCGATCACGATCGGAGACCTGACGCTGCGGAACCGAGCCGTGATGGGCTCGATGCACACCGGGCTGGAGGACTACGCCTGGGACGTGCCCAAGCTGGCGGCGTACTTCGCCGAACGCGCCCGCGGAGGGGTCGGCCTGATCATCACCGGCGGCTACGCCCCGAGCAAGCGCGGCTGGCTCAAGCCGTTCGCCTCCGAGCTGACCACCCGGCTGCAGGCGATGCGGCACCGCGAGGTGACCGGAGCGGTCCACGACGAGGGCGGCGCGATCGCCCTGCAGGTGCTGCACGCCGGCCGCTACGGCTACCACCCGTTCAGCGTCTCCGCGTCGAACAAGAAGTCGCCGATCACGCCATTCCGCCCCAGCGCCCTCTCGACGAAGGCCGTCGACCGGACCGCGACCGACTTCGCGAACGCGGTCGGCCTGGCCCGCAAGGCTGGGTACGACGCGGTCGAGATCATGGGCTCGGAAGGGTACCTGATCAACCAGTTCCTCGCCGCCCGAACCAACGACCGAACCGATGCCTGGGGCGGGTCCGCCGAGAAGCGGATGCGGTTCCCCCTCGAGATCCTGCGCCGCTCGCGCGAGCTGGTCGGCGACGACTTCCCGATCGTCTACCGGATCTCGCTGCTCGACCTGGTCGAGGGCGGACAGACGTGGGAGGAGACCGCCGAGCTGGCCCTGCATCTGCAGGCCGCGGGCGTCACGGTCTTCAGGTGCAGCGCCAGCTCGGCGGTCTCCTCCCACGTCTGGCCGCCCTCGACGAGGTCGAGCAGCGAGATCCGGTAGACGATCGGGAAGTCGTCGCCGCTCGC
>JBKJON010000323.1:0-2524 GCA_046595715.1 Marmoricola sp. | reverse complement strand
CGGGCATCTCGAAGGAGACCTTGACATGGCTCATCGCGCCGAGGTTGTAGACCTCGTCAGCCTGGTCAACCTGGTGCGCAGCATCGAGCCTGACGAGGTCTACAACCTCGGCGCGATGAGCCATGTCAAGGTCTCCTTCGAGATGCCCGACTACACGGCCTCGACCAACGCGCTCGGCACCCTCCGGCTGCTGGAGGCCATCCGCGCGGCCGGTCTCGACTGCCGCTTCTACCAGGCCTCGACCTCGGAGATGTTCGGCTCGACGCCCCCGCCGCAGAACGAGGCCTCGACCTTCCACCCGCGGTCGCCGTACGGCTCCTCGAAGCTCCAGGCCCACTGGGTGACGATCAACTACCGCGAGGCCTACAACCTCTTCGCGGTCTCCGGGATCCTCTTCAACCACGAGTCCCCTCGTCGTGGCGAGAGCTTCGTGACCCGCAAGATCACCAAGGCGGTGGCTGCCATCGACGCCGGGGTCGAGCAGTACGTCACCCTGGGAAACCTGGACGCGGTCCGTGACTGGGGCTTTGCCCCCGAGTACGTCGAGGGCATGTGGCGGATGCTTCAGCAGGACGAGCCGGAGGATTTCGTGATGGCGACCGGCGAGGGCCACACCGTGCGCGAGTTCTGCGAGGCAGCGTTCGCGCATGTGGGGCTGAGCTGGGAGGAGCACGTCCGCTACGACGAGAGCTTCACCCGTCCCTCCGAGGTCAACGCGCTCATCGGTGACGCTTCCAAGGCCCACCGCGAGCTGGGCTGGAAGGCGCACACGACCGCCATGGACCTGGCCCGGCTGATGGTCGACGCCGACGTCGCGGAGATGAAGCGCTTCCTCGGTCGCTAGTGGCACCCGCACCGGCGCTGCCGGTCCGGGCACCGGTCATGCCTCGTCGCCGACAGCCTGACCCACCGCGCTGAACACCTGCTGCTTCGTCGGGGCACCGGCGGCGCGAGCGACCTCTACCCCCTCGTGGCTGAGCACGATCGTCGTGGGGGTCCGGAGGATCCCGAGGCGGCGTACGACGTCCAGGTGGTGCTCCGCGTCGACCTCGATGTGGACGACTCCGGGCGTGGTCGAGGCGACCTCGTCGAGGATCCTGCGCGTCACGCGGCAGGGGGCGCAGAACGCGGAGGAGAACTGCAGCAGCGTCGCGCGCTCACCGAGGCCCTCGGCCCACGGGGTGCCGGCCAGCAGTGACTCCACGGCCGCGCTCTTCTCTGCCTCCGCTGCCTCGGGGGCCTCGCCGGCGCCACGCACGGAGTGGGTTCCGCGGAACCGTCCGTCGGTTGCCGCGCGGAACAGCCCGAAGGCGAGGGCCGCGAGGACCGCGACGAGAAGGACCCAGGTACCTGTGCTCACGTGGGCTCAACGACGCGGGACGGAAAAGACTTCCCGTCAGCGGGATGAGATCAGCCGCCGGCGAAGGGCGGGAGGAACTCCACGGTGGAGCCGGGCTCCACGATCACCGTCGTCGGGTCGTCGGTGGTCACGGGCCGGTCGCCGACCATCACCGAGCAGCAGGCGAGCACGTCTGAGAAACGACGGGAGTCGTGGGCCGTCCGCACCCGGGCCACGAGATCGGCCAGGGATACCGGGCCGTCCACGTCCAGGGCCTCGACATCAGTGCCCGCCGCAGCGCGCGCGGAGGCCCAGTAACGCATTGTGACCTTGCCCTCAGTCGTCCAGCGGTCAACCACAGTCGCCACGTTAGATATCCTTGTGCCTGCGTGGGGGAAGAAGTTCCACCACGTTAGAGCAATGTCTCACCGACGCAAGTCACTCACCCGGGAGGTGCCATGGGCACCGTGCTCCTGCTGACCAAAGCGCTACAGGCTTCCGCCGAGGTGCTGCCCGGCCTCGCCCTGCTGACCCACCAGGTCAAGGTCCTTCCGGCCGAGGGGAGTGCTCTGCTGGAGGCTCCCGACCACGACCTACTGATGGTCGACGGCCGCCGTGAGCTCGCCCAGTCGCGTGACATGTGCCGCCTGATCCGCACGACCGGATCCGACCAGCCGGTGCTCCTGATCGTCACCGAAGGCGGTCTCGCC
Organism: Marmoricola sp.; assembly: GCA_046595715.1. GTDB lineage: Bacteria > Actinomycetota > Actinomycetes > Propionibacteriales > Nocardioidaceae > Marmoricola. Next base: position 475 of record JBKJON010000323.1, on the reverse strand, counting down.
GTCGTCGCCGCCGACTGGGGCATGGACGACGTGATCCTCGAGAACGCCGGACCGGGCGAGATCGACGCCCGCATCCGCGTCGCCATCGGCAAGCAGGCTGCGCGCCACGACAAGTCCAACCCGGAAGCCCACATCATCCGCTCCGGCGAGGTGGTGGTGGACGAGACGACGTACACCGCCAAGCTCGGTGTGCGCGTCCTCGACCTCACCTTCAAGGAGTTCGAGCTGCTGAAGTACCTCGCCCAGCACCCCGGTCGCGTCTTCACCCGCGACCAGCTGCTGCAGGAGGTCTGGGGCTACGACTACTTCGGCGGGACCCGCACCGTCGACGTTCACGTGCGTCGACTACGCGCCAAGCTCGGGGTCGAGAACGAGACCCTCATCGGAACTGTGCGCAACGTCGGCTACCGCTTCGTGCTGCCGCCCCGCGACGGCAGCCAGGAGCGCGCCGCCGCCCCAGCCACCTCGGCTGCCA
>JBKJON010000469.1:0-2664 GCA_046595715.1 Marmoricola sp. | reverse complement strand
CAGAATCATCGTTTGTCTTACCAAAGGAACCGCCGACGTCGAATCCTCGGCACGAGGCCGATTCAGGTCAGTCGGACGGGTAAAATTAATTCGTCGACTTTTGGCACACTGTTGAGTTCTCAAGGATCAAGCGCGCACCTCAGTCGGGCCTCTCGGCCTTTCTGCGGGGCAACCTGCAAAAACTTACCGGGTTGAACGCTCGGAGTCAAATCCGATCCGCCTCGCCCAGCCCCCCTGGCGCGCAGTCACGACCTTGGCGATCCGAGGCCGCTAGCGCGCGCACCCGGACAACCTCGGCTGAGGTGAACGTTTGGGGGTTTTGGACCGTTCCGGCCGCTGACCTCTCGGTCCTGCGTCCTGCTCTCCGGCCCAACAAGATGAAACATTAGGGCTCTGCGCAGGCATCGTCAAATCGGCTGGGAGTGGCCCCGGTCACAGAACCTCTTCACGCAGGTCAGAGGCACATCGGGGTGAGCACGACCGGGTTCAGAGGCCGAATCCCCTGTCAGGACAGGCGATTCCCCTCGTCTGGGCCAGGTTCGAGGTCCCACACAGGCGCATGGACTCCACCAGCTCCTGCCCCAGCTCGCCCAGCGCGCGGGCCACGCCGTCGGTGCCACCCACGGCGAGGGCGTGGAACATCGGGCGGCCCACGAAGACCGCGTCGGCGCCCAGGGACACACCCAGGAGGGTGTGCAGGCCCGTGCGCACCCCCCCGTCGACGTAGACCTGCGCCGAGTCGCCCACCGCTGCGCGAACCCCCACCACGCAGCGCGCGGTGGCGACGGACTGGTCGAGCTGGCGCCCTCCGTGGTTGGAGACCCACACCGCGGCCGCCCCGGCAGCCACGCACCGGTCCGCGTCGGCTGGCCGGAGCACGCCCTTCACGACCACCGGGAGCCCGGTGGTCCTCCCCAGCCACTCGACGTCGGCCGGACCGAGGTCCATCGCCTTGGAACGGTCCTCGGGCTGCACCCCCACGGTCGTGGCGTTGGCCCCCACCCACGACGGGTCGGCGATCTCCCAGACGTGCGGGCCCTCCGCGGTGCGGTAGCGGGTCCCCAGGACCGGAGCGTCGGCCGTCAGGACGACCGCGGCAGCACCTGCGGCCACGGCTGCAGCGAGGAGCGGCGCAGCCTCCTGGCGGTTCTGGGGCAGGTAGAGCTGCAGCCACCACGTCACACCCGTCGCGGCGATCTCGGCGAACGTGCTGCCGGCGTTGCTCGAGACGACGAGCGGGACACCGGAGCGCGTGGCCGCTCGAGCCATCGCCACCTCGCCGTCCGGATCGGCGGCTCGCTGCAACGTCATCGGCGCGATGCCCAGGGGCAGGCCGAAGCGGGTGCCGAGCAGGTCGACCGCGGTGTCGACCACACGGACGTCGCGCAGGACGTGGGGCGCCACCCGGATCGAGCGCCACGCTGCTTCGGCCTCACCCAGCGTGATCTCCTCGCGGGCTCCCTCCGTGACGTAGCGGAACACGGGCGCAGGGAGCACGTCGCGGGCGAGCGCCTCCACCTGATCGAGCCAGCGCACGGCGTTGCCCCCCGTCATCTGCCCGCGGTCATCGGCTCAGGCGATCTCGACGCCGGCGAGCTTCTTCTTGCCCCGTCGCAGCACCAGCCAGCTCCCGGCGACCAGGTCGTCGTCGTCCGGGACGTGGTCGACGTCGGTGATGCGCTCGTTGTTGAGGTAGGCACCACCTTCGGAGATCGTCCGGCGTGCCTCCCCCTTGCTCTTGACCAGTCCCGACTCGACGAGCAGGTCCACCACCGGCGTCCCCCTCGCGGCCTGGGTGGAGCCGGCCTCCCGTAGTGCCGCAGACAGTGTCTCGCCCCTCAGCTCCCGAAGGTCCCCACCTCCGAAGAGGGCCGCGGCGGCGGCCTTGGCCTGCTCGGTCTCCCCGGCGCCGTGGACCTCGGTCGTGACGGCGTCCGCGAGAGCCTTCTGCCCGGCGCGAAGGAACGGCTTCTCCGCCGTCTGGGCCTCGAGGTCCTCGATCTCCTGCCGGGAGAGGAAGGTGAAGATCCGCAGGAGCTCGCCAACCTTGTCGTCCTCGGCGTTGAGCCAGAACTGGTGGAAGGCGTACGGCGACATCATCTCGGGGTCGAGCCACAGCGCCCCGCCCTCGGTCTTGCCGTACTTGGTGCCGTCGGTCTTGGTGACCAGGGGTGTCGCGAACGCGTGCGCCTTGCCCCCGTCGTGACGCCGGATCAGCTCGACACCTCCGGTGAGGTTGCCCCACTGGTCGCTGCCGCCGAACTGCAGACGGACGCCGTGGTCCCGGTAGAGGTTGAGGAAGTCCATCGACTGCAGCAGCACGTAGCTGAACTCGGTGTAGCTGATGCCGGCCTCGAGCCGGCTCTTGACCACGTCGCGGGCGAGCATCCTGTTCACCGGGAAGTGCTTGCCGATGTCACGCAGGAAGTCGATGGTCGACAGGCTCGCGGTCCAGTCGTAGTTGTTGACCATCGTGGCGGCGTTGGGACCCTCGAAGTCGAGGAACGGCTCGATCTGCCGGCGCACCTTGTCCACCCACAGCTTGACCGTGTCGAGCGAGTTGAGGGTGCGTTCCCCCGAGTCGCGCGGATCACCGATCATGCCGGTGGCGCCGCCCACCAGGGCGAACGGCGTGTGCCCGGCCTGCTGCAGCCGTTTCGCGGT
>JBKJON010000440.1:0-7443 GCA_046595715.1 Marmoricola sp. | reverse complement strand
GGCTCACGCGCGTCACCCTAGCCATCGGTCCCTACTGTTCTCGCATGCACGAGGACGAGCAGGAGGAGGTGGAGCGGGCGCCCTACGACCCGATGCCGAACGGTCCGCCCGAGGTCGGGGTCGGTCCGTGGGAGGGCGCCTGGCCCGAGGGGGAGCGGTGGGACCCCGACCTGCTGCGCGACGGCGACCGACGCAACGTCGTCGACCGCTACCGCTACTGGACTCTTGACTCGATCGTGGCCGACCTCGACACCCGCCGGCACGACTTCCACGTGGCGATCGAGAACTGGCAGCACGACTTCAACATCGGCACGATCGTGCGCACGGCCAACGCGTTCCTGGCCGCGGAGGTCCACATCGTCGGCAAGCGCCGCTGGAACAAGCGCGGCGCGATGGTCACCGACCGCTACCAGCACGTGCGCCACCACGAGACCGCCGCCGACCTGGCCGGCTACCTGCGCGCTCAGGGGGTGCAGCTGATGGGCGTGGACAACCTGCCCGGCTCGGAGCACCTCGAGACCTGGGACCTCCCGCGCTCGGTCTGCTTCCTCTTCGGACAGGAGGGACCAGGTCTCTCGGAAGGGGCGCGCGAGGTCTGCGACGGCACCTTCTCGATCGCCCAGTTCGGCTCCACCCGTTCGATCAACGCCTCGGCGGCCGCCGCCATCGCCATGCATGCCTGGATCGGGAAGTACGCCGACCTCGGCACCGCCTGGCGCGGTGGTCCCTGAGGAACCTCAGCCGGTGACCTGCTGGGCGGAGAGGCAGCGGATGAACCGGTCGCCTTCCTTCCACCCCTGCGGGCTGGGCGGCTGCCAGTAGCCCCCGTCCCTGCCGGTGAGCTCCTTGCAGCGGGCACGGGCGGAGGCGGTGTACGCCGCAGTCTCGGGGTAGGCCTCGCCGATGACCTGGTAGACCGCGTCGACGCGGAAGGCGTGCGGTTGCGAGCACGAGATGTCGGTGCCCGACTCGTCCTGGCACACCCGCAGCTGCTCGGGCACGCCTGCGGCGAGAAGGGGCCGACCGGGCGGCAAGGGGACGAGCTGGTCGGCGCTGCGGGCGAGGACGTCGCAGCGGACCCAGCGCGCTCCTGCCTCCAGCTGTGCCTGCCCGGGGGTGAACATCGTCCAGGTGAGGATCGAGGTGGCCCGGTCGGCCAGGGTGCCGCCGACGAGCTTGCGGTAGGCCGGCTCGCAGACCCGGTCGCCCAGCGCCCGGCGCTGCCTCAGTCGCGTCTTCGGGGTCACGGCTTGCGGCACGTAGCCGACGTAGGCCACGACGGTGTTGTGCTGGCGCTTGCAGCTGCGCTTCGGGCTGGTCGCCACCGAGGCCCGCGACTGCGCCGGCGTCATCTGGAAGCACTGTCCGGGCTGCGCGGCCTGGAATCCGGGATCGGGCGCTGGCTCCTGCTCCACCGGCGGCTCCTCGTCGCCGGGCTGCGTCGTGGGGACCGTCCCGGTGTACGTCGAGGTCCCCGGGTCGTCGGCCGCAGGCTGGTCACTGCCACCACAGCCGGAGACCACCAGCAGCAGGGAGAGGCTGACGGCCAGTGCGCGCAGGAGTACGACGCCGTTCGTCGGGATGCGTCGGAGGCGGTGAGCGTGCATGTCACTCCGGTGCTGATGCTTCGTGGGGATGGCTCGAGGATCCTCCCACGATCGACCCGGGCGGGAGGGGACCACCGTCGTCTAGGGTTGAGGCCGCTACCCGTCGTTCCCCTGAGGAGACCGCGCCATGCCTATCGCCACCCCCGAGAAGTACGCCGAGATGCTGGACGCCGCGAAGCAGCAGGAGTTCGCGTTCCCGGCCATCAACGTCTCCTCGTCGCAGACCCTCAACGCCGCCTTGGCCGGGTTCGCCGAGGCCGGCAGCGACGGGATCATCCAGGTCTCGACGGGCGGTGCCGAGTACCTCTCCGGTCCGACGGTCAAGGACATGGTCACCGGCTCGGTGGCGTTCGCGTCGTACGCCCTCGAGGTGGCGAAGAAGTACCCCGTCAACATCGCGCTGCACACCGACCACTGCCCCAAGGACAAGCTCGACGGCTTCGTCCGGCCGCTGCTCGAGATCTCCCTCGAGCGGGTGCGCAACGGGCAGGACCCGCTCTTCCAGTCGCACATGTGGGACGGGTCCGCCGTACCCCTGGAGGAGAACCTCCAGATCGCCCAGGAGCTGCTCAAGAAGGCGGCCGACGCCAGGATCGTGCTCGAGGTCGAGATCGGTGTCGTGGGCGGCGAGGAGGACGGCGTCGAGGGCGGTGGCGGCGAGCAGCTCTACAGCACGACCGAGGACGCCCTGGCCACCGTTGCGGCCCTTGGCACCGGCGAGAACGGTCGCTACCTCACGGCCCTCACCTTCGGCAACGTGCACGGCGTCTACAAGCCCGGCAACGTCAAGCTGCGGCCCGAGATCCTGCAGAAGGCCCAGCAGGCGGTCTGCGAGAAGCTCGGACTGCCGGCCGGCTCGAAGCCCTTCGACCTGGTCTTCCACGGCGGTTCCGGCTCCACGGCCGAGGAGATCGGTGCGGCCGTGGACTTCGGCGTGATCAAGATGAACGTCGATACCGACACCCAGTACGCCTTCACCCGCCCGGTCGCCGGTCACATGCTGGCCAACTTCGACGGTGTGCTCAAGATCGACGGCGAGGTCGGCAACAAGAAGGTCTACGACCCGCGTGCCTGGGGCAAGGCGGGCGAGGCCGGCATGGCGGCCCGGGTGCTCGAGGCGTGCGAGAACCTGCGCAGCACCGGCCACTCGGTCGGCTGAGCGCCGGCGCGGCCGGTCAGTCGCGTTCGTGGGTGAGGCCGAGGATCACCTGCGGCAGCACTGTCTCGACGAGGCCTTGCGGGGTGAACGTCCCGAAGCCCCTGCCCTGCTGGCCCAGGCTGTGCAGGTAGAGCGCCAGGATCGTCTCCGCCACCTGTTCGATCGAGTCGGTCGGCACCCGACCGAGGCGGTGCACCCCGTGGTTGAGGACCCCGTGGTTGAGGACCTGCCGGATCTCGCCCTCGAGCCGTGAGCGCTGGGCCTGCAGCAGCTGACGGGCGGATTCGTCTGGGCCTGTTCGAGACTCGACACCCGGCCCCTGACATTCCATCCCGCCTCGAAGGTCGGAGGGTGTGGTCGGCCCGGGCCGAGGGCGGTCCCGCCCGGTCGTGACACGATCGGGCCATGAGTGACTCGAACCTCGGCCGCGACCTGATCGCCGGTCCGCCGCCCACCCTGCTCCCCGTTGACCCTGCCGCCGCCGAGCTCGAGGGGGGCGACCAGGCCGCTGACGTCGTACGCCGTCACCCGGAGTCGCCCTTCGCCTGGGCCACGCTCGCCGAGGAGGCCCTGGCCGACGCGGACGTCGACGACGTCACCGCCTACGCCTACGCCCGGGTGGGCTACCACCGCAGCCTGGACGCCCTACGCCGCCAAGGCTGGAAGGGCCACGGACCGGTGCCGTGGTCGCACGAGCCCAACCGCGGCTTCCTGCGCTCGCTCGCCGCCCTGGCCCTGGCCGCTGGCCGCATCGGGGAGCACCACGAGAGCGCCCGCTGCGACCAGTTCCTCCAGGACTCCAGTGCTGAGGCGCACGTCGAGCTGACCTGAGTGGGTGGGGGGCAGGTTCCCCGGGGGTACCCGGGGATCCCGGTCGTTGTCGGGCGGCCACCCCCCGACAACGTCAGGGACCGGGCATGAACCCACCCGGAAGGTCCGACCACCTGCGCGTCCGGCCGGAGGAGTCCGGCTGCTCCCGGACAGGGGGTGAGACTGGGGTCACATCGGTCTAGAGTTCCGAACCATGGAAAACCTTCACCGCTCGGGCGGTGCCCATGACGCCCCCGACGTTCCGCGTTCGAACCGGACCCTGCTCGTGGTGGCCGGGGTCCTGCTCGCCCTGCCCGTCATAGCCCTGCTCTGGGTGGACAGCTATGCCCGGGAGACCCCACGGCTGTGGGGGTTCCCGTTCTTCTTCTGGTACCAGTTCATGTGGGTCTTCATCTGCGCCGGGTGCACCTACGCGGCACACCGCCTCGTCCTCGCAGCGCGTACGCCGAAGGCGGGCGCCGGCAGCCACCGGTCCGAGGGTGACGGGGGCGCCCGATGAGCGGGCACGCGATCCCGCTCGTCGCGGGCAAGGACGGTCTCGACGGCGTCGCGTTGGGCGTGCTGATCGTGCTCTTCGTCGTGGTCACCGTGCTCGGGTTCATGGCCAGCCGCTTCAAGCGGGGCGACACCCTCGAGTCGCTCGACGAGTGGGGGCTCGGTGGCCGGAAGTTCGGCACCTGGGTGACGTGGTTCCTGCTGGGCGGTGACCTCTACACGGCGTACACGTTCGTGGCGGTGCCGGCGGCGATGTTCGCCCTGGGGTCGGTGGCCGGCTTCTTCGCGGTGCCCTACACGATCATCCTCTATCCGATCATCTTCATCTTCATGGCGCGGTTGTGGTCGGTCAGCCACCGGCACGGCTACGTCACGACGGCCGACTTCGTGCGTGGCCGCTACGACTCGAGGGTCCTCTCGCTGGCGGTGGCGGTCACTGGCTTCCTCGCGACGATGCCCTACATCGCCCTCCAACTGGTCGGCATCCAGGCCGTGCTCGACGTGGTCGGGCTCGGTGGTGGCGGCAACTGGCTGGCCAAGGACGCGCCGCTCCTGATCGCGTTCGTGCTGCTGGCGGCGTACACCTACACCTCGGGGCTGCGGGCACCCGCGGTGATCGCGTTCGTCAAGGACGGCCTGATCTATCTCGTGATCATCGTCGCGGTCATCTACCTGCCGAGGCAGTTCGGCGGCTGGGCCGAGATCTTCGGTGCCGCCCAGGACAAGATGGCCGCCACCAACGAGGCCACCGGCAAGCCCAACGGGTCGTTCATCCCTGTCAGCGGGCAGATGTGGTCCTACGCGACGCTCGCGCTCGGCTCGGCGATGGCGCTGTTCATGTATCCGCACTCCGTCACCGCCACGCTCTCCTCCAACAGCCGCCAGACGATCCGGCGCAACGCCGCGATCCTGCCGGCGTACTCCTTCGTGCTCGGCCTGCTGGCTCTTCTCGGGTGGGTCGCGATCGCGGCGGGCACCCAGCCGGTCGGGGTCGACGGGAAACCCAACCCGCAGCTGGTCATCCCCCAGCTGTTCGAGGACTCGTTCCCGAGCTGGTTCGCCGGGGTCGCCTTCGCGGCGGTCGCCATCGGGGCCCTGGTGCCGGCGGCGATCATGTCGATCGCGGCGGCCAACACCTTCACCCGCAACATCTACAAGGAGTGGATCAAACCCAACGCCACGAACGCCGAGGAGGCCAAGGTCTCCAAGCTGGCCTCGCTGGCGGTCAAGGGGTTCGCCCTGGTCTTCGTGCTCACCCTGGACAAGCAGAACGCGATCAACTTCCAGCTCCTCGGCGGCATCTGGATCCTGCAGACGTTCCCGGCGATCGTGTTCAGCCTCTACACCCGCTGGTTCCACAAGTGGGCGCTGCTGGCGGGCTGGGCGGCCGGCATGATCTACGGCACCGTCAATGCCTACCAGGTCATCAACCCGGTGACCGGCAAGCACTTCGGCGGCTCGTTGACCGAGATCCCCGGACTGGGCGAGATGGGCTACATCGCGATGACTGCCTTCGCGATCAACCTGGTGATCGCCGTCGTGCTCTCGCTGGCCCTCAACGCCGCCAAGGTGACCAACGGTGCCGACGAGACGACGCCAGGTGACTACTTCGCCGACGCCGGCGACCCGCGGGTCGAGAAGAACCGTCCGGTCCTCGAAGGGGGGACCGGCCAGGTGCCGGGCTAGCTCGGGGAGGGGGGCACGATCATGCTGTAGGCGCCCTGCTCGAGGTGCCAGGACCGGCGCTGCTCGGGACCGCTGATCTCGCCGTCCGCGGCCAGGTAGAAGTCCTCGCCGGAGACGGTCACCTGGGTGGCGCGCATCATGATCGTGTCGTCCCGCTGGGCGTGGTCGCCGGTGCGCAGCCTCCAGGCGTAGGCGAGCCGCTCCAGCGGCCCGGTCGCGAACGAGACCATCACGTCGAGCTGGCCGTCCGCGGGGTCGGCGTCGGGGGTGAGCTCGGTGCCGCCGCCGACGCTGGTGCCGTTGGCGATCGCGATCATCAGGATGTGCTGGTCGACGTCGGAGACGACCTCGCCGTCGGCCTCGATCCGCAGCCGCACGAACGGCGGGCGTACGGCGGCCATCGCCGCGCCGATCGGGTAGCCGAGGATGCCGAAGCCGTACGGGCCGAGCCGGGCCTTCCACCGGGCGGCCCGACGGCTGGCCTGTGCGCTGGCGCCCGCGTGGACACTGTTGACCACGACGCCGCCGAGCTCGTCGAGGATGAGGTCCATCCGGCGCGGCGTACCTGTCAGCAGCGTGGCCGCTGCTCCAGCGGGGTCCAGGGGAATCCCCAGCGCCCGGGCGAAGTCGTTGCCGGTGCCGAGCGGGATCAGCCCCAGGGTGCGCTGGGCCAGCTCGTGACGGCGGTGCAGGGCCGAGATCACCGCGTGCAGACTGCCGTCGCCTCCCGCGACCACGATGGAGCGGCACCCTGCTCGATGGAGTACACCGTCGAGCTCCCCGGGGTTTCCGGTGGTGGCGACCTCGACGTCCGCGTCCTCACGGAGCACCGCCAGGGCAGCGGCGAGGCCGTCGTCGCTTCCCCCGCCGGCGCCGGAGTTGGTGATGAGCAGCAGGGGGTCCACGCGGCAACTGTAGAGGGCTGACGGGGGTCGTGTGGCGGCTCTGACGAAGACGCCAGGTGTGCACGTGGGGTTGCCGAGGGCGTCGCACCCGTACGATGGGGCGCGGCCCGAGGGCCGCGAACTGACGTCGAGCTGTGGCGTCTCGGCTCCGCTCTTCCCAGACGGTGTCGAGCCGTCTAGGAGAGATATGCCCGCGATCGTCGTACTCGGAGCCCAATGGGGTGACGAGGGCAAAGGCAAGGCGACCGACCTCCTGACCACTGATGACGCCATCGACTTCTGTGTGCGCACCAGCGGTGGCCACAACGCTGGTCACACCATCGTGGTGAACGGCGAGAAGTTCGCCACGCACCTGCTGCCCAGCGGGATCCTCACCCCCGACTGCACCTCGGTCATCGCGAACGGCGTGGTGATCTCCCCCGAGGCCCTGTTCAGGGAGCTGGACGCGCTCGTCGACCGCAAGGTCGACATGGGACCGCTGGTCGTCAGTGCCAACGCCCACGTGATTGCCTCCTACCACTCCACCGTCGACAAGGTCACCGAGCGGTTCCTCGGCAAGAACAAGATCGGGACCACCGGTCGCGGCATCGGGCCGGCGTACGCCGACAAGATCAACCGCGTCGGCATCCGGGTCGCCGACCTGTTCGACGAGGAGCTGCTTCGCGAGAAGGTGGAGGCCGCCCTGGAGGTCAAGAACCACCTGCTGACCAAGGTCTACAACCGGCGAGCGATCACCGTCGAGGAGATCGTCGAGGAGCTG
>JBKJON010000577.1:0-4589 GCA_046595715.1 Marmoricola sp. | reverse complement strand
TGGGGGGCGTGACCGTGAGCGTGTGGATGCCAGCCGCGTGGAGCTGCCCGATGGCCGCGTCGAGGTGGTCGGGGTCGATGGTGAACCGGGAGTCCGTGAACCCGTTCAGCCGCTCGGTCTGATGGTCGGCTGTCCCGTCACCCTCGGTCAGTGCGCTGGGCTCGGTCACGGTGACGGCGTGGACCGCGGTCCGGGTATGTCGGCGAAGGTCGGCGAGCGTGCCGCTGGTGACGGTGCGGCCCCGACGGATGATGGTCACCCGGTCGGCCAGCGCCTCGACCTCGCCCATGATGTGACTGGACAGCAGCACGGTGACGCCGTCCTCGCGACGGTCGCGGACGCAGTGCTGGAAGGCCTGCTCCATGATCGGGTCGAGGCCCGAAGTCGGTTCGTCGAGCACCAGCAGGTCCACGTGAGCGGCAAGAGCGGCGATGAGGACCACCTTCTGCCGGTTGCCCTTGGAGTAGTCCCGGACCCGCTTGGTGGGGTCGAGGTCGAAGCGGTCGACGAGGTCGGCGCGACGCGTCTCGTCGACGCCACCGTGGGTAGAACCCAGGATGTCGAGGCATTGACCGCCTGTCAGTCCCGGCCAGAGGGCCACGTCGCCAGCGACGTAGGCCAACCGGGCGTGCAGGCGAGGCGCGTCGTGCCAAGGGTCGCCGCCGAACAGGTCGACGTGGCCTGAGGTGGCTCTCATGAGACCGAGCAGCACGCGGATCGTGGTCGACTTTCCGGCGCCGTTGGGCCCGAGGAAGCCGTGCACCTCACCTGGCCTGACGGTGAGGTCGAGCCCGTCGAGGGCCCGCGCCTTGCCGAACACCTTGGTGAGTCCCTCGGTGTGGATCACGGGTGCGACGTCGGTCATGGGAGCGCCTCCTTCGCGAGGGTCGCGAACGCGCCCCCGATGTAGACGGCGGTGACGTTCCTGGCCCACCGGTCGAGCCCGGCGGGCGTCAGTGGGTCGTCACCGATGGCGGCAGCGATCTGGTTGCGCAGCAGGATCACGGCGAGGTCGTTGACCAGCAGGAACGCCGCCAGCGCGGCGGGGTCCTCGCTGGGCGCGGCGACCCCCTGCTCGACCATGGCGTCCAGCAGTCGACGGGTGGCGGCGTACCAGCGGCCGAAGAGGGCTGCCCCTGCCGGGTCTTCGGTGAGCAACAACCGACGCAGGTGAGCCGGCAGCGGGGATCCGAGGGGGAACGCCCGGGCGAACGCCTCGGCGACCGACGACGTGGCCTCGCCGCTGGTCAGCATCTCGGCGACGTCCTGACCGTCGAGCTCGGCGAAGACGGCATCGAAGGACGCGGCCGCGTGGGCGTCCACGGCGGCCCGCAAGCCCTCCTTGCTCCCGAAATGGTGGACCACCAGCCCCGGCGACACCCCGGCGGCAGCGGCGATCTCCCGCACCGTCACCGCATCGTGCCCGCGCTCGGCGAACAGGCGCAGTGCGACGTTGCGGATGTTCGCTCGGGCAGTCAGGTCGGGCTCGCCAGCAGTTGAACTCACATTCAGGATACTAAACGTTTGTTCAGTCTGGGCAAGGGCTCAGCTCGTCGGACACCCCTGCGAACGGGTCACCACCAGTCGAGTGGACGCCTCGAAGGCCGAATGTCGCGCCGCCTCACCTGGTAAGGCCGTACGAGCCCTTTGTTCCGACGCACAACCCGAGGTCACCCGCTCCGGGCAGGTGGCCAGAGGCGCACCGCCTCCAGGGCGAGGTAGAGGTGCACGGCGTCGCAGGGCACGTGCAGGTCGCGTCCGGTCAGCTCGGCCACCTTGGCCATGCGGTACCGGACCGTGTTGGGGTGACAGTGCAGCCGCTTCGCGGCCTCGGCGGTCGAACCGTGCGCGTCGTACCAGGCCCGCAGGGTGCCGACCAGCAGGTCGCGCTCCCCGTCGCACTGCTCGAGCACCGGACCCAGCACCTGCTGGGCCAGCCCGAGGGCGAGGTCAGGAGTCGCCGCGACCAGCGCGGCGACGCGGGCGTCGTCGTACAGCATCACGGCGTTCTCGCCGGGTGTCGCGGTGCCCCGGGCGAGCCGGGCCTGGTTCACCGCCTGCGGGGTGTCCACGACTCCTTCGAAGGTTTCGCTGATGCCGACGCGACCGACGGTGAGCGAGGTGAGGTAGCCCATCAGGTGATCCACCCGCTGGGTGTGGGGCAGGACGACGAGCCCCACCTCGCCGTCGGTCTCCGAGCGCCACGCCGAGCGGACGCCGAAGGAGGCGAGCGCGCGTTCCGCGGTGGCCGGGGCACCCTCGTGCTCGACGGGCCAGGAGTCCGACGCGACGACGACGAAGCGCCCGACCTGGGGGAGCCTGAGCGCGTGGGCGACGTCGGCGAAGCTCTGGCCCGCGGTGCCGGTCCCGCTGAACAGGGACGCAAGGGCCGCCTCCCGAAGACGCGCGTCCTGGAGCAGGTGCTCGGTCTCGACGTCGCGATAGGCGGTCGCGAGCTCCTGGCAGTAGACATCCACCGCGCTCCACAGGGCCGACGCGGAGTCGAGGAGGGCCCGGCTGGCGCTGGCGTCCTCGCCGCACAGCCGCAGCAGCCGGTCCCAGATGTAGAGCGCGGTCAGGCGGTAGGCGTGCAGCACCATCGTCAGCGGCACCCGGGCCTGCGCCCGCCTGCGACCCGTACGGCGGGGCGCGGCCAGGTGGCTGGTCTCGTTGATCATCACGCTCTGGAGGAGGCCGACGATGTTGGGAGTCACGGCGTCGACGAGTTCCTGGTAGGTCAGCACCTCGACGTAGCGTGGCTCCTCCCGCCTGATGATGCGTGCGGTCTCGCGCGCGATGTCGTCGAGGTCATCGAGCAGCTGCTCGCAGGCAGCGGTGATCGAGGGGTCGATCCGTGCCGTGGCGGTGACCAACGAGATCTCCTCCGTTTGTGACGGCGCACAAACAAAGGCGCCGGATATGAGTGTGGTCACTATGGACGAGGGGCAGGCCTTCGCACAACATGGACGCACCCCTCACCGCCCCTGAACCGGAGCCCGCTGCTTGAACTTGGCTGAGAACCTCGACCGCACCGCCCGTGCACGCGGGCGGTTCGCGGCGCTGAGCCTCGGGGACGAGGTGACCAGCTTCGGCGAGGTCGACCGCTGGAGCCGCCGTGTGGCGGGCTTCCTCGCCGGCCACGGGGTCCGGGCCGGCGACCGGGTGGGTCTGGTCCTGCCGGACGTGCTGGAGTTCGCGGCCCTCTACTACGGGATCCTCCGGCTCGGGGCCGTCGTGGTCCCGATGAGCCCGTCCCTGTCAGAGCAGGACATGCACCACCGCCTCCGGGACTCGGGAGCCCGCGCCCTCGTTGCCAGCGCGACCACACGCGAGCCCGCCCAGTCCGCGGCCCGGTCGCTGGGGGTGGTGAGGTGGGTGCTCGGCGCCGGCGGACTCGCGGAGCTGGTGGGCGACGCCTCACCGCTCGACTCCGCCGAGCCGAGGTCCGCGGACGACGTCGCTGTGATCGTCTACACCGCGGGCACGACCCAGCAGCCCCGGGGGGCCGCGATCACCCATGGCAACCTGCTGCGCAGCTGCGAGGCCGTCGTGAACGACCTGCTCCACCTGACCTCCGAGGACGTCGTCCTGAGCGGGTGTCCCCTGTCCCACTCCTTCGGGCAGAGCGCCGGGCTCAACGCTGCCGTGCGCGCCGGCGCGTGCCTGATCCTGCTGGCCCAGCTGAACCCCGAGGCGGCCCTGGAGACGGTCCGCGACCGGGGGGTCACGGTGATGGAGGGGTCTCCCGCGCTGTACGACGGGATGCTGCACCTGGCGCGCCACCACGACCACGTCCTGCCGCGGGACCAGTCGCGGCTGCGGGTGTGCGTCGCGGCGGGGGCGGCGATGCCGGTGAAGGTTCTCGTCGGGTTCGAGGAGACGTTCCACTGCCTGGTCCTCGAGGGGTACGCCCTCGCTGAGACACCCGTGGCCAGCTTCAACCGAGTGGACCGCCGACGGGTCGGCTCGATCGGCGTTCCGGTGAACGGGGTCCAGCTGCGCGTGGTGGACGCTCTAGGCTCCGAGGTGGCGGACGGGGAGTCGGGAGAGCTTGCCGTCCGCGGCCCCCACGTGATGAGCGGATATTGGGGGCGCCCCGACGAGACGGCCGCGGCCCTCGTCGACGGCTGGCTACGCACCGGTGACGTGGGTGTCAAGGACGAGGACGGGTTCTTCTATGTCGTCGACCGCGTCCAGGAGATGGTCGACCAGGCCGCAAGCACGGTCCCCCCGCAAGAGAACCTCAACCGCGCGATTCGTCTGGAGACCCGAGCATGAGTGACACGTCCACCGCCGGCAACCCTGTCCTGGAGGTCCGCGACCTCGTCGTGACTTACGGCGGCGCGGTCCAGGCACTGCGAGGCGTCAGCCTCACCGTCGCGGAGGGCGCCGTGGTGGCGCTGCTCGGCAGCAACGGCGCCGGCAAGACCACCCTCCTCCGGGCGCTCGCCGGCCTGATCCCTTTGGCCCGTGGGACGCGGCGGGTGCCGGCGGAGCTGCTGTACCTCGGCCATCGCCCACAGCTCCATCGCTCCTTGAGCGCAGCCGAGAATCTCTCGTTCTTCGCGCGATACCGCGGTGGCGACGCG
>JBKJON010000523.1:0-5953 GCA_046595715.1 Marmoricola sp. | reverse complement strand
TGTACTCAGTGCCGTCATTGGTCCAGTCGACGGTCTGGACGTGCCAGCCGTAGGCGCGGTAGCGCGCTGCGACGTCCTCGGCGAGCGCGATGTCGGTGTCGTCCTCGATCGAGATCCGGTTGGCGTCATAGATCAGGGTGAGGTTGCCCAGGCGCTGGACGCCGGCGATGGCGGAGGCCTCGGCACTCACACCCTCCTCGATGTCACCGTCGCTGCACAGGGCGTAGACGTGGTGGTCGAAGGGGGACTCGCCGTTCCCGGCGTTGGGGTCGAGCAGGCCGCGTTCCTTGCGGGCGGCCATGGCCATGCCGACGGCATTGCCGATGCCCTGGCCCAGCGGCCCGGTGGTGGTCTCCACGCCGGCGGTGTGGCCGAACTCCGGGTGGCCGGGGGTCTTGCTGCCCCAGGTGCGCAGTGACTTGAGGTCCTCGAGCTCGAGGCCCCAGCCACCGAGGTAGAGCTGGATGTAGAGGGTCAGGCTGGAGTGGCCGCACGAGAGCACGAACCGGTCGCGGCCGGGCCAGTGCGGGTCGGCGGGGTTGTGCCGCATCACCTTCTGGAAAAGGAGGTAGGCAGCGGGCGCCAGGCTCATGGCGGTGCCGGGGTGGCCGTTGCCCACCTTCTGCACGGAGTCCATGGCCAGGGCGCGTACGGTGTCGACCGCGCGATCGTCGAGCTCGGTCCAGTCGAGTCGGGCGTCTGTGGGCACGTCGGTGTGGTCCTCTCGTCAGCGGCATGCTTCGTCTTCGAGCCTAGTGCGCAAGTGCGGTGCGGGTCACGCCGGTCGGTTCGTCGAGCCGTGGGCACCGCAGTTAGACTCATCGAGGCTGTACCCCGTTTCCGTTCCACGATCCGTTCCCCGCTCCGGGGCCCTGAAGGCGAGGCACGCGTGACCGCCCTCGATGCCGAGGTGTCCGTCAACGGACCGTCCTCGGGTCAGGCGACCTTCCGCGACATCGTCGGTGCCTACGTCGGGCTGACCAAGCCCCGGGTCATCGAGCTGCTCCTGCTGACCACGGTGCCGGTCATGTTCTTCGCCCAGCGAGGCATCCCGCCCCTGTGGCTCGTCGTCGCCACGGTCGTCGGTGGCACCCTGTCGGCCGGCAGCGCCAACGCCTTGAACTGCGTCTATGACCGCGACATCGACGAGCAGATGCGCCGCACCCGTCGCCGGGCGCTGCCGCGCCACATGGTGACGCCTCGGTCGGCGCTGGTCTTCGGCCTGTCCCTGATGCTGTTCTCGACGCTGGTGCTCGGGTTCTTCGTCAACTGGCTCTCGGCCGGGCTGTCGCTGGCCGCCTGCGCGTTCTACCTCTTCGGCTACACGATGCTGTTGAAGCGGCGTACGACCCAGAACATCGTGTGGGGCGGTCTCGCCGGGTGCTTCCCCACCCTGATCGGCTGGACCGCGGTCACCAACGAGCTGGCCTGGGCGCCCGTCGTCCTGTTCCTGGTGGTGTTCTTCTGGACCCCGCCGCACACGTGGGCGCTGGCGATGCGCTACCGCGAGGACTACGCGCTGGTCGACGTGCCGATGCTGCCGGTCGTCAAGGACGCCGAGGGCGTCGCCAAGCCGATCGTGGCCTACTCCTGGGTGATGGTCGCGACCTCGCTCGCGCTGTGGCCCGTGGCGGACACGGGTCTGCTCTATCCGATCGCCGCGACCGTGCTGGGCGCAGCCTTCCTCGTCGAGGCCCACCTGATGTGGCGGCGTGCACGAGGCAGCGACGACCTCGTCGTCGTCAAGCCGATGCGGCTCTTCCACTGGTCCAACATGTACCTCTCGCTGCTCTTCGTCGCGGTCGCGCTGGACCCGTTGCTCAAGCTCTGACGGAGCCTGAAGCGACCCGGTTGGCCCGTCGTACGTGGTCCACGAGGCTCAGGGCCACGGCCAGCGCGACCAGCAGCACACTGGTGCCGGGCTCCAGGCCCAGCGCCGCCACCACCCAGACGGCCACGACCACGGCCAGGGCCGGCACCGCGGTGGAGAGCGAGGCGTCGGCCAGGCTGTGGATCCCGGCGATCACCAGCAGGTAGACGCTGACCGACCCGGCGAGGAGGAGCACCGCCATGCCTGGCGCGACTCGGGCGTGGTGCTCCACGACGTCGACCAGCATCGCCAGGCAGGCACCCACCGCCGCCGCGGAGGCGAAGACGAAGTAGTGGACGTAGCCGAAGACGAAAGCGGTCTCCTGGCTCAGGGCGTCCACCATCGGGCGCTTGAAGTAGACCCACCACATCGAGAAGACCAGGACCAGGGCGCCCAGGACCAGCAGGAGGAGCTGGACCTCCAGACCGTGACCGTCCAGGGTGCCGGAGATCGCCTGGGTCGTGGCGAGGATGACCTCGCCGAGCACGATGATCGTGAAGAGCTCGTAGCGCTCGGCGATGTGGTGCCGGTGCCAGGGGGTGCTCCACCGGTGCTCGGCCCAGAACGGCGCCGCCATCTCGACCAGGGCGAGGGCCACGAAGGACACCCAGCCGGCAGCCCCGTGGCCGAAGACGAAGATGCGCAGCACCCAGAAGACCTGGATGACCGTGATCGCCCCGGCGTAGCGCAGCGCCGTGCCACGGGCCTCGGGGTGTTCGCGAGCCACCCGCAACCAGAGCGGGATCATCGCCACCCGCATGATCACGTAGCCGACCACGATCAGCGTGAAGTCGTGGTCCGCGCCGGCCGCCTTGGGTGTGCCCGCCGCCAGGACGAGGACCCCGGTCATCACCACGAAGGTGAGCAGCCAGAAGACGACGTCGCCGGTGTCGTAGGCGCTCGCGAACCAGGAGTAGTTGACCCAGGCCCACCAGATCGCGAAGAAGACCATGGCGTAGCCGCCCAGTCCGGCGAGGTGACCCTCCGCGAGGTCGTGGTGGAGGGTGGAGGCCGCCGCGGCGACGGCCACCACGAAGCAGAGGTCGAAGAAGAGCTCGAGGGGGGTCGAGGTGCGGTGCGACTCGTGCGGGTCCCGTCCCACCATGGGACGGTGCCACGAGACGGCAGGTACGGCGCTCATCGCTGGGTCAGGAGTCGCCGGAGAGCGAGTCGAGGACCCCTTCGAGCATCTGCAGCCCGCGAGCGAGGACGGGAGAGTCGCCCGGAGGCAGCGAGGTGAGGCGGACGGTGACGACCTCCCGGCCCGCCGACGCGGCCAGGGTGGCGGAATCTGCGCCGTCGATCCTCCCGCTCGCTGCACAGCTCTTGTCCGACCCGGCCGCGACGAAGCCGGCCTGCTCCTTGAACCGGGAGCGGTCGATCGCGCGGCACTGGCTGTCCAGGACGCCCTCAGCAGTGTCGTCGTCGTTGGTCTGCAACCAGGTGACCACCGCGCTGAGATCGGTCGCGGCGCCGCTCTTGGAGCGCAGCGAGCAGGCTGCCGTGGGGTTGCCGGTCTCGTCGCTGTTGGAGTTGGCGATCAGCCCCTGCTTCGCCGGGGCAGGGACCAGGGCGCACAGGTCCGCGGGGACCGCGGGTTCCATGGCCGCCAACGGGGGCGGCTCGGTCGTCCCGCAACCCGCAGCCAGCAGGAGCGTGGCCAGCAGGGTTCCGATCCGTGCGGAACGCCGTCGTGCCGGCATCAAGTCTCCTCGCGAGGCGGTGCGGTCGGTGCTGCTTCAACGCGCCACATTCCACCACAGGGGAGGGCTGCCAGAGGGCGAACGTGCGGCCCTTCTCAGCGACGCGGTCCCGGCGAGGCGAGGACCGGCACGGGGCCAGGGACACCGGATCCTTCGCGCACCTCGATGAGGACCCAGGTCACGGCGGCGGCCACGAGGGCGGCACCGAGGAGGTGGAAGCCGACGAGCACGGCCGGCAGG
The DNA here is from genome assembly GCA_046595715.1 of Marmoricola sp. Lineage (GTDB taxonomy): Bacteria > Actinomycetota > Actinomycetes > Propionibacteriales > Nocardioidaceae > Marmoricola. The sequence continues at coordinate 2,140 of JBKJON010000523.1, read as the reverse complement.
TCGGTGAAGTACTGGACGAACCCGATCAGCCCCTGCGCCAGCTCCACGGCCAGCAGCGTCCTGGTGACCCACGAGGGGTGCACGATCACGAGCGCCACCGTGAGGCCCACGAGGAGGAAGACGACGTCGGCGTGCAGCTGGGAGAGCTGGAGCGGGTCGAGGCCGTTGCGAGGAGCCTCGACGTCTCCAGCGTGGGGGCCCGAGCCGGTCACCACGGTGCCGAGCGCCAGGACCACCCAGGCGACGGCGTACGTCGACCACGCGAGGGTCCGGTGCGCCGCCTTCGAGGCGCTCGCCGGCGCGGGCCCCTCGCCCGGTGGAGGCGGCGGGTGGTCGGTGCGGTGCAGGTAGAGCACCGCGAGGCTGATGATCCCCATGGAGAAGAGCAGGTGGAAGGCGACCACCCACGGGTTGAGGTCGGTGAGCACCGTGATCCCGCCCAGGACGGCCTGCGCCGGGACGCTGAGGGCGAGGACCAGGCTCAGCCGGCGGAGCTCGGTGCGACCGGACTGCCAGGCGCTCACGAAGGTCGCGATGGCGATCGCCGTGAGGACGAACGTCAGGGTGCGGTTGCCGAACTCGATCGCCGAGTGGAAGTTGAGGGCTCCGTGGGGCGTGAACGACTGGTCGGTGCAGCGGGGCCACGTCGGACAACCCAGGCCGGAGCCGCTGAGCCGCACGGCTGCGCCGGTGACCACGATGCCGATGTTGGCCACGAGCGTGGCCCAGGCCAGCCGGCGGACCCAGGACCGCCCGCCCAGCCCGGAGGTGCGTGCGTTCACCGCGGTGCTCATTCCCACTTGAAGGTCTTGGCTGTCAGTGCTGCCCCGGCTCCGGCCCAGACCAGGAGCACGAGCAACGAGCCCCACTCGATCGACCCGGACCAGAACGCGTGCCGCAGCGCGTCGCCCAGGGCCCCCGAGGGCAGCAGCCGGGTGACGCCGCCGAAGGCGCCGTAGGCAGTCGAGGGGAGTACGACGGCCCCGCCCGCCATCAGCAGCAGGTAGACCAGGTTCGCCGCGGCCAGGGTCGCCTCGGCCCGCAGCGATCCGGCGACGAAGAGACCCAGCGAGGCGAAGGCGGCCGTCCCCAGGACGATGGCCAGCAAGACCGCCACCGGCGAGGCGTGCGGCTGCCAGCCGAGGGTCAGCGCCACCAGCGAGATCACGACGATCTGCATGGCCTCCACCAGGAGCAGGGCGCCCACCTTGCCGAGCAGCAGCCCCGAACGCGGCAGCGGCGAGGACCCGAGCCGCTTGATCACGCCGTAGCGGCGCTCGAACCCGGTCGCGATGGCCAGCGAGGTGAAGGCGGTCGACATCACGGCCAGCGCGAGCACCCCGGGGGCGAAGACGTCGATGGCCCGACGGGTGAACGACAGGTCCAGGTGCTTGGCCCCCTCGACCCCGCCGATGAGGACGACCACCGGGATCACCACGGCGAGCAGCAGCTGCTCACCGTTGCGCAGCATCAGCCTCGACTCCATCCGGGCCTGCGCCAGCACCTGGCGGGTCAGGGGAGCGGCGCCGGGGCGCGGGGTGAACAGTCCGCTGGGGGCGTTCACGTCGCCAGCTCCCTTCCGGTGATCTCGAGGAAGACGTCCTCGAGGGTGCGCTGGCCGAGGTGCAGCGACTCCGGGAGCACGGCGTGCTTCTCGCACCACGCCGAGATGGTGGCCAGGGTCGTGCTGTCCGCGGGGCCCGTGACCAGCAGGCTCACCTCGGTGATGGCGCGGACGTCGAGCCGGGGGCCCAACGCCTCCCGCAGCGAGTCGGGTGCGCCTTCGGGGAACGGCTTGGTCACCACCAGGCGGATCGTGGAGGTCCCGCCGCGGGTCAGCTCCAACGGCGTCCCCGAGGCGATCATCCGGCCGTGGTCGATGATGTGGATCCAGTCGGCCAGGCGCTCGGCCTCGTCCATGTGGTGCGTCGTGAGGACCACGGTCACTCCGTCACCCCGCATCTCCTCGAGCAGCTCCCAGGTCGTACGCCGGGCAGCGGGGTCCATCCCGGCCGTCGGCTCGTCGACGAAGACGAGCTCGGGGCGGCCGACGATCGCCATCGCCAGCTTCAGCCGCTGCTGCTGGCCCCCGGAGAGGCGGCGGTACGGCGTGCGGCCGCACTCGCCGAGGCCGAGCCGC
>JBKJON010000038.1:0-3241 GCA_046595715.1 Marmoricola sp. | reverse complement strand
GGTCGACCTGCCCGTGCTGGAGTCCGAGGTTCTCGACTTCTGGCACGACGAGCAGATCTTCGAGGCCTCAGTGGCCCGCAACGAGGGCGCGCCCACGTGGACGTTCTACGAGGGTCCGCCCACGGCCAACGGTCGGCCCGGCACCCACCACATCGAGTCACGGACCTTCAAGGACGTCTTTCCCCGTTTCAAGACGATGCAGGGTTTCCAGGTCAACCGCAAGGGTGGCTGGGACTGCCACGGGCTGCCCGTCGAGCTCGCTGTCGAGAAGGAGCTCGGGTTCTCGGGGAAGGCCGACATCGAGGCGTTCGGCATCGCCGAGTTCAACGCCCGTTGCCGCGAGTCGGTCCAGCGGCACGTCGACCTCTGGGAGCAGATGACCGACCGCATGGGCTGCTGGATCGACATGCGCCGGCCCTACCGGACCATGGACGCGGAATACGTCGAGTCGGTGTGGTGGGCCCTGAAGGAGATCCACGGCAAGGGCCTGCTCGTCGAGGACTACCGGGTGGCGCCGTACTGCCCCCGCGACGAGACGGGTCTCTCGGACCACGAGGTCGCCCAGGGCTACGAGACGGTCACCGACCCCAGCGTCTACGTCCGGTTCCCGCTCACCTCGGGCCCGTGGGTCGGCGCCTCGCTGCTGGTCTGGACGACGACCCCCTGGACGCTCGTGTCGAACACCGCCATCGCCGTACGCCACAACGTGACCTACGTGCTGGCCACCGACGGGACCGAGCAGCTCGTCGTGGCCGAACCCCTGCTCGGCGCGGCGCTCGGCGAGGGCTGGACGGTGGAGGGCTCGGCCCTGGGCTCGGAGATGGAGCGCTGGACCTACCAGCGCCCGTTCGAGCTCGTGGAGTTCCCGCCGGTCGAGGAAGGCGGCACGGCACCGCACCTGGTCGTCCTGGCGGACTACGTCACCACCGAAGACGGCACCGGGCTGGTGCACCAGTCCCCTGCCTTCGGCGCGGAGGACATGGAGGTCTGCCGTTCCTACGGTCTGCCGATCGTCGTGCCCGTGGGCTCCAACGGACACTTCGACGACGACATCGCCCTGGTGGGGGGGCAGTTCTTCAAGCACGCCGACGCCGACCTGGTTCGCGACCTGGAGTCGCGCGGCCTGATGTTCCGGCACGTGCCCTACGAGCACAGCTACCCGCACTGCTGGCGCTGCCACACCGCCTTGATGTATTACGCCCAGCCCTCCTGGTACGTCCGCACCACCGAGATCAAGGACGCGCTGCTCGAGCAGAACGAGCAGACCAACTGGTTCCCCGAGACGATCAAGCACGGCCGCTACGGCGACTGGCTGACCAACAACATCGACTGGGCCCTCTCGCGCAGTCGCTACTGGGGCACCCCGCTGCCGATCTGGCGTTGTGTCGAAGGGCACCAGACCTGTGTCGGCTCGCTGGCCGAGCTCACCGAGCTGACGGGCACCGACCAGTCAGGGCTTGACCCGCACCGCCCGTTCGTGGACGACGTGGTGTTCGCGTGCCCGACGTGCCAGCAGCAGGCTCGCCGTGTCCCGGAGGTGATCGACGCGTGGTTCGACTCCGGGTCGATGCCCTTCGCCCAGTGGGGCTACCCCCACGTCGAGGGATCTGCGGAGATGCTGGAGAAGGCCTATCCGGCCGACTTCATCTGCGAGGCGATCGACCAGACGCGGGGGTGGTTCTACACGCTGATGGCGGTCGGCACGCTCGTCTTCGAGCAGTCGTCGTACCAGAACGTGCTGTGCCTGGGCCACATCCTGGCCGAGGACGGACGCAAGATGTCCAAGCACCTCGGCAACATCCTCGAGCCGATCCCGCTGATGGAGGAGCACGGGGCCGACGCGGTGCGCTGGTTCATGGCCGCGGGCGGCTCGCCGTGGGCGGCGCGCCGGGTCGGGCACACCACGATCCAGGAGACGGTGCGCAAGGTCCTGCTGACCTACTGGAACACCGTGGCCTTCCACGTCCTCTACGCCAACCTGGCGCAGTGGACCCCGGGGGGCGAGGTACCGGCCCCGGCCGACCGGCCGGTGCTGGACCGTTGGGCGCTGTCCGAGGCCCATCGGCTCGTGGCCGACGTCACCACCGCCATGGAGGGCTTCGACACCCAGCGCGCCGGCTCCCTGCTCTCGGCCTACGTCGATGACCTGTCCAACTGGTACGTCCGGCGCTCGCGTCGGCGCTTCTGGGACGGGGACGCCTCGGCGTTCGCGACGCTGCACGAGTGCCTGCAGATCGTGACCCAGCTGATGGCACCTCTCGCCCCGTTCATCACCGAGCGGGTCTGGCGCGACCTGTTTGCGGTGTCCGGAGGCGCCACCCCCTCCGAGGACGTGCCGCAGTCGGTCCACCTGTCCGCCTGGCCCGAGCAGGACGCGGCGCTGGTCGATCCGGATCTCGGTGAGCAGATGAGGCTGGCCCGACGACTCGTCGAGCTCGGCCGGGCCGCCCGTGCCGAGGCCAAGGTCAAGACGAGACAGCCCCTTCGACGGGCCCTGGTAGCGACCACCGCGCACGACCGGCTCTCCGACGAGCTGCACCGGGAGGTGGCCGAGGAACTGAACATCGGGGCGCTCGAACCACTTTCCGCCGCTGGTGCCGACCTGGTCGACCACGCCGCCAAGGGCAACTTCCGCGCGTTGGGCAAGCGGTTCGCCCAGGACACCCCGCGGGTGGCCGCGGCGATCGCGGCCGCCGACGCGGAGGCGCTGGCGACGGCCCTGGCGGCCGACGGGAGGGCCACCGTCACTCTGCTCGACCAGGCAGGCGACGGCGCCGAGGTCGAGGTGCTCAGCGACGAGGTGATCATCTCCGAACGCCCGCGCGAGGGCTGGTCGGTGGTCAACGAGCAGGGTGAGACCGTGGCGCTCGACCTCGAGATCACCGCGGAGCTGCGTCGCGCAGGCCTCGCCCGTGAGGTGATCCGGATGGTCCAGGAGGCGCGCAAGGCCGCTGGCTTCGACGTCTCGGACCGGATCTCCCTCACCTGGCACGCCTCTGGCGAGCTCGCCGAGGCGGTGGACGAGCACCACGGGCTGATCTCCACCGAGGTGCTCGCGTCCACGATGCAGGCGGCAGGCACGCCCGACGGGCTGGACCGGACCGACCCTGACCTGGGGATGGCGTTCACGGTGGACCGGATCTGACCGGCAGCACACCCAGAGGAGGGGCGTCGCGCACGGCGCGACGCCCCTCCTGCTGCTGAGAACGCTCAGCCCTGCGGGGAGTCCCCGTTCGAGGGC
>JBKJON010000578.1:0-2502 GCA_046595715.1 Marmoricola sp. | reverse complement strand
CCGCATGGCCGCGATCCTGGGAGGGACGAGATGAACCGCGATCCCCTCGAGGACTTCTTCGCCCGGGAGCGGGCCGAGGTCAGCGAGCTCCCTGCGGGCGAAGAGCGCTGGGAGGGGCTGCTCGTCGAGTCGAGGCGCCCCCGTCGTGGCGGCGCCGTCCTGTGGCTGGGGGCGGCGGCCGCTGCCGCCGTGGTCGCGGCCTCGGTCGTGGTGGGCACCGGCAACGGCGCCGGACTCCAGGAGGCCGCGAACACCCGGACCGGGTCGACACCGTCGGTCACGCGGAGCACGCCATCGGCGACGGTGACCGTCACCAAGACCGTGGGGCCGGGAGCCACCGCCTCCACCGCCTCCACGGCTTCCGCGCCGGTCAAGGTCCCGCCGATCGGCCCGACGCCATCCTCGAAGGTGCTGTCCGTCCCCGTCGCGTTCGGGATCGCCTCGATGACCAACGCCGGCGGCGGCCACCTCTTCGCCCTCGGGTCCGCGGTCTGTCCGTCGGGGGACTGCACCGCGGTGGCCGCCTCCGACGACAACGGTCGGACCTGGACGACCCGCGCCTCCTTCACCGACCTCACCACCCGTGGGCCGCTGGTGACGCCGGCCGACCCGCACCAGCTCGTCGGGGTGCGGTTCGCCACCCCGCAGGTCGGCTACGTCTTCGGCAGCGAGGTGCGCCGCACCACCGACGGTGGTCGGACGTGGGCACCGGTCGACGTCGACGGGCGCAGGGTCCTGTCCCTGGAGACCGACGGCAGCAGCGTCTGGATGGCCACGGCCTCCACCTGTGCGCACGTCGGGACCGCTTCCACACCCCGGGGCTGCACCGACCTGCAGGTGCGCACCGGTCCGGTCACCAGCAGCAGCACCCGCCCCGTCCCGGTCGCCGGGGTGACGCCCGTGGTGGAGAACGCGTGGATCGCCATGGACGGTCCGGACGCCTACCTCAACGCCACCGGCCTCGAGCCGCAGCGGACCGCCCGCGCCATGCGGGTCTCGGGGACCCCCGCCGCGCTCCCGGTGCCGAAGGGCTGCGACCCCACCCAGGGGCTGACCCTCACCGCCGCCGCGAGCACGCGCGGGACCCTCGTCGGGGTGTGCGGGTCCTCCGACGCACCCGACGTCCGCTACACCGTGGTGACCTCCACGGACCGCGGCACCACGTGGAGGCTGCGCCCGGCTCCCGGGCTGGGCACGCCCACGGCCGCCGGGGTCTGGCTGACGGCGACCGATGCCAGCCACCTCGTCGCCGTGGTCCAGGGCCTCCCGACGAGCACCGGGGAGGTGACGTCGTCCACGACCCTGCTCGCCAGCAGCACCGGGGGAGCCGCCTGGCAGCAGGTGGCGCCCGGCGGCTCACGCGACACGGCCTGGGCCGGCGCCGCGGGTGGTGGGCTGGTCTACGCCTTCAGCGGAGGTGGCGCGTACTGGCTCAGCAACGACGCCGGCTCGACCTTCGAGACGGTGCCGCTGCGCCGCTGAGCCGGTCGCCCTCCGGACCGGCGGTCGTGCCATGCTTCCTCCATGAGTCGGGCCGCGAGCGAGGCCGCATGACCGAGGCCGCAGGAATGGCCGCAGGGGTCCCCGCGGGGTACCCGGCGCAGTGGGAAGCCGACGTCGTGCTCCGCGACGGCTCGGTCGCCCACCTGCGGCCCATCACGCCCACGGACGTCGAGGCGGTCCACCGCTTCCACGCCGGGCAGTCCGCCGAGTCCATCTACATGCGGTTCTTCGCGCCGCTGCGCAAGCTCAGCGACCGCGACGTCACGCGCTTCACGAACGTCGACTACCACGACCGGGTGGCCCTGGTGGCGACCGTGCGCGGGGACATCATCGGCATCGGCCGCTACGACAAGATCACCGCGGTCAGCGCCGAGGTCGCCTTCAACATCTCCGACTCCTACCAGGGTCGGGGGATCGGCTCGGTGCTCCTCGAGCACCTCGCAGTCATCGCCTACGAGGCCGGGGTCGAGGAGTTCACCGCGGAGGTGCTCCCGCAGAACCGCAAGATGATCTCGGTGTTCAGTGAGGCCGGCTACGAGGTCAGCCGCCGGTTCGAGGACGGCGTGGTGTCGGTGCGGTTCCAGATCCAGCCCACCGAGCGCTCGGAGGCGGTCCGGCTCTCACGCGAGCACCGCGCCGAGTCGGTGAGCATGCATTCGGTGCTCTTCCCCGACACCATCGCCGTCGTCGGTGCGAGCCGCCGCAGCGACTCGATCGGCCACCACATCCTGGCCAACATCCAGTCGGCCGGGTTCAACGGCGCGGTCTACGCGGTCAACCGTGAGGCCATGGAGGTGCTGGGCCTGCACGCCTACGCGCGGGTCTCCGAGATCCCCGACGAGGTCGACCTCGCCGTGGTGGCGGTGCCCGCCGAGGAGGTCCTCGACGTCGTGGCCGACTGCGCGGAGGCCGGCGTCAAGACGCTGCTCGTCGTGTCGGCAGGGTTCGCCGAGGCGGGACCGGAGGGTGAGGAGCTGCAGCGCGAGCTGCTGGCCACCG
>JBKJON010000540.1:0-3548 GCA_046595715.1 Marmoricola sp. | reverse complement strand
GGCGGCATCGAGGCGCTCCGGGTCATGGTCGACTCCGGCTGCGACGTGATCGAGATCGGCCTGCCGTACTCCGACCCGGTCATGGACGGCCCCACGATCCAGGCCGCCGCCCAGCAGGCGCTCGAGGGCGGCATCCGCACCGGCGACGTCCTACGCACCGTCGAGGCGGTCGCCGCGACCGGCACCCCGACCGTGGTGATGACCTACTGGAACCCCGTGGAGCACTACGGGCGCGCCCGGAGCGATGGGCGGAGCGGGGTCGAGCGGTTCGCGCGCGACCTCGCCAACGCCGGCGGAGCGGGCCTGATCACTCCCGACCTGACCCCCGACTCGGGGGCGGAGTGGATCGCGGCCGCGGACAGCCACGACCTCGACAAGATCTTCCTGGTCGCCCCCTCCTCGACCGACCAGCGCCTCCGCTACACGACCGCGGCGTGCCGCGGCTTCGTCTACGCGACCGCGGTCATGGGCGTCACCGGCGCCCGCACCGCCAGCTCCGACCTGGCCGGACCGCTCGTCGCCCGTACCCGTGCGGTGACCGACCTGCCGGTGGGCGTGGGACTGGGCGTCTCCAACGGTCAGCAGGCCGCCGAGGTGGCCGCCTTCGCCGACGCCGTGATCGTGGGCTCGGCCTTCGTGCGCGCCCTGCTCGACGCCGACGACCGTCCCTCCGGGCTCAAGGCGCTGGCGTTGCTGACCGAGGACCTCGCCGCCGGAGTACGCCGTGGCTAGCAGCCCGGCCACCCCTGTCGGTCGAGGCGCCCTGGCGGCCCTCCTCGTCCTGGTGCTCGCGCTCCTGGCCGGCTGCGGGTCGTCCGCGGCCGGGTCGGAGACCGGTGCCCCGGTCACCGGCATCTCCAAGTCCGACGACGACGGCTACAACGGCATCCTGATGGACGCACCGGTCGGCACGCCGTACGCCGTCCCGCACGTGCCGCTCACCGGCACCGACGGCACGACGTTCGAACTCGCGGCCCAGCCGCGCCGCACCCTCACCTTCTTCGGCTACACCAACTGCCCCGACATCTGCCAGATCGTGATGAGCACCCTGGCCTCGGCGATGACCAAGCTCTCCGACGACCAGCGCGACCAGCTCCAGGTCGCCTTCATCACCACCGACCCGGCCCGCGACACGGTGCCGGTGCTGCGGACGTACCTCGCCCGCTACAACCCGGACTTCGTCGGGGCCACCGGTCCCATGCCCAGCATCGTCAAGCTGGCCAAGCCGATGGGCATCGACATCCTCGAGGGCCAGAAGCTGGCCAGTGGTGGCTACGAGGTCGACCACACCACCAACGTCATCGCGGTCAAGGCCGGCCGCGGCGACCTCGTCTGGACCGCCAGCACCTCGCCGTCCGACCTGGCCGACGACCTCAAGAAGATCCTGGAAGAAGACGCATGAGCCCGCTCTGGACTGTCCTGTCGATCCCGAGCCCCTCTCAAGGCGTCTGGCACCTCGGCCCGCTGCCCATCCGCGCCTACGCGCTGGCCATCATCATCGGCGTGATCGTGGCGGTGTGGACCGGCGAGCGGCGCTGGGTGGCCCGCGGTGGCACCTACGGACAGATCGGTGACATCGCGCTCTGGGCGGTCCCGGCCGGCCTGATCGGAGCCCGGCTCTACCATGTGGCCACCGACCACCGGCTCTACTTCGGCGAGGGCGGGAACCCCGTCGGGGCCCTCGAGATCTGGCATGGCGGGCTCGGCATCTGGGGCGCGATCGCGGGCGGCCTCGTCGGTGCCTGGATCTACTGCCGCCGCCACGGCATCCTCGTCCGCCCCCTGGCCGACGCGCTGGCCCCGAGCCTGCTGCTCGCCCAGGTCATCGGCCGGTTCGGGAACTACTTCAACCAGGAGCTCTACGGCCGGCCGACGGACCTGCCGTGGGGCCTGGAGATCGCCCCGAGGAACTGGCCCTCGGGCACCACGTTCGCGGCCGGCACCGTGTTCCACCCGACCTTCCTCTACGAGGCCCTGTGGAACCTGGTGGGCGTCGCGCTGCTGCTCTACCTCGACCGGCGCCTCAAGCTCGGCTTCGGGCGGGTGTTCGCGCTCTACGTGATGATCTACACCTCCGGCCGCGGCTGGATCGAGACGCTCCGCATCGACACCATCGAGCTCGACAACGTCCTCGGTCTGCGATGGGGGGTCTGGATGTCGATCGTGCTGTTCGTGCTGGCGGCGACGTACTTCGTCATGGCGACCCTGCGGCACCGCCCGCCGGACACGCGCGAGCTCTCGCCGTACGCCGAGGGGCGAGCAACTGCTCCTTCGGACGTGCAGAAGTCGGACTCCGAGCCGGCATGAGGCCGCAGTGGCCCCTTCTGCACGTCGGGGGAGTGCGGCCGCCGCCGTACGATGCACCCGTGGCTAGCGAACCGGACGTGCGACCTGAGGGCTACTCCATGCTCTGGGCGGTCCGGGCGGTTCCCGTGCTGGTCATCTTCGGGACTCTGGACCTGCTGAAGATCAACCCGCCGCTCCCGTTCCTCGTGCTCACGCTGTTCCGGCTCGCCCTCGGTGTCCTGGTGCTGCTGGCGATCCACAAGACGCGCCGGGACCGGCTCGCCCTGGCCTACGTCGTGGTGGTGATGGTGACCGCTCTGCCCTATCCCGTGCGTGGTGGTGAGCTGCTGATACTCGCGGTGCTGGCCCTCGTGGTCACCGGAGGTGACCTGCTCTGGCAGCGACTGCACCCCCGGGCTGCGGTCGACGAGACGGACTCGTCGGGGCCGGCCACCCGCTCCTGACCAGGGGGTGGTCTCCGGCGATGCCAGGACCCACCCCTGCGCCAGGCGGGGAGACAGAACTCTGATGGTCGACCCGTCCGACAACGGCCGGGCGCCCCGAACCGGTGAGAAAACTCGCGTACTGAAACGGGCGGAGTTCACCCCGAATCCCTGCTGTAGGCTGAGTTTTCCGCATGGGCCAAAGTCGTCCCAGCACCAGCATGCTCACATCCGCCGCACTGACACGGGGTGACCCGTGGTGCGCTGACCGACGACGGGAGAGAGCACCGTGCAGGCATTCCCGCCGCCTCAGGGCCTCTATGACGGGGCACACGAGCACGACGCCTGCGGCGTCGCCTTCGTGGCCACCATGACGGGCGTTCCGAGCCACGACATTGTGAGCAAGGCGCTCACCGCGCTGCGCAACCTCGAGCACCGTGGCGCCGCCGGCGCCGAGCCCAACTCAGGCGACGGCGCCGGCATCCTGATGCAGGTCCCCGACCGCTTCTTCCGCGAGGTGGTCGACTTCGACCTGCCCGCCAAGCACGCCTACGCCGTGGGCACCGCCTTCATCCCCGGTGACGCCGAGCAGGTCGGCAAGACCCGCAAGCGCATCGAGGAGATCGCCGCCGAGGAGGGCCTCAACGTCCTCGGCTGGCGCGAGACCCCCACCGACCCGTCCTCGCTGGGCCAGACCGCGCTGGACTGCATGCCTTCCTTCGTCCAGCTCTTCGTCGGCGCCAAGGGCAGCCGCCTGGTGGGCATGGGCCTGGAGCGCCTGGCCTTCTGCCTGCGCAAGCGCGCCGAGCGTGAGACCGA
>JBKJON010000407.1:0-2599 GCA_046595715.1 Marmoricola sp. | reverse complement strand
CGGCGTTCAGGTAGATGCCCGCACCCAGGGCCGGAAGCGCGGCACGGACCACGGCCAGGCGCTCGGCCTCGGACGGGTCGGGCGGGACGGGGGGGACGCGGGCTGCCACCGCCGTATGATAGCCACGATGTCCGGCCTGGCCCGACCCGAGTACCTCGCCACGACCGAATGGCTGGCCCAACAGCTGGGCCGGCCGACCGTGCGCATCCTGGACGCCCGCTGGCGTCCGGACGGCAGCGGCGCAGAGGTCCACCGCGCCGGACACATCCCGGGCTCCGTCGCGGTCGACTGGCGGACCGAACTCGTCGATACGGACGACGAGGCGGACGCACTCCGTGTCACCACCCCCGACCGGATCGCGGCATTGGCGGTCCGCGCGGGCATCGGCGACGGCTCCACGGTCGTCATCTACGACGACACCCAGGGCCTCTATGCATCGCGCATCTGGTGGAGCCTCCGCGCCCACGGCCTGGACAATGTGCGGGTCCTGGATGGCGGCTTCCCGGCCTGGGTCGAGGAGGGTCGGCAGGTGACCACCGCGGCAATGTCCGTGGGTCTCGGGCAGTTGCCCGTCTCGTTCACGCCAAGGGGACCCAACCGGCTGCGCCTGACGACCGCCGATGTTCGCGGGCTGCTGGGTTCACCCGAGGTGACGCTGCTCGATGCCCGCGCCCCGGCCGAGTACCGGGGCTTCGAGGGCAACACCCGACGCCTGGGCCACATCCCTGGCGCCATCAACGTGCCGGTCGGGACGATGCACACGGCGGGCTCGCAGCGGCTGCGCAGCGGGGACGATCTGCGCGACCGACTCCATGCCGCGAACGTGACTCGCGGCCGGAGGATGGTGACCTACGACGGCTCGGGGGTCGCGGCCGCCAAGCTCGCATTCATCCTGACCGTGCTGGGTCACGAGGAGGTCGCGGTCTATGACGGCGGCTGGGCCGAGTGGGGCAACCGCCTGGATCTGCCCGTCGATCGCTGACCTACCAGCCGGTCGGTTCGGACGGCGGCACGTCCGACCCCGGCGTGACAGCCGGCACCGCCCACGGGTCGACGACCCGGTGGGGGGCCATGATCTGGGCCCGGTCGTGGTTGACCGCGACCAGCGCAGCGGTCGTGCGCGCCTCCCCGACGGTGTCGGACCAGAACGTCGCGTCGGTGACCGGGATGAAGGTGCCGGTCAGCTCGGACAGGGCCTCGCGCAGGCTGCGCTCGGGCAGGATGTGGATGGCGCCCGTGACCTTGAACGGCGGGATCGAGATGAGGGCCTGTTCCTGCTGTTTCTGGGTGCGCAGCTCCGGGACGGCCTCGACGGTGTCCTGGGCCACGGCAAAGAGCACGGACGCCAGGTTCACCTGCGCGAACTCCGCCTTGATGGTCTGGCCCGTGAGGCCGAATTCATCGACCGTGACGTCCGACAGCACCAGGAACGGGTCGTCGGCCGTATTGAGGATGTCCGTGACGCGCCGTTGCCGTGTTTCCATGACGCCGACGATGACGAACGCATCCGTATACAGGGTGAGCTGGATCGCATGCTGGGTGCCCCCGATGCCGAACATGTCGCCAGTCTACGCACCGAAGCGCTCGAAAGAAAGGTCAGCTCTGTCCGGCTGGAAGTGTCCTGGCGCCCGCGGTCACCAGCAGCTCCGACCCATGCTGCAGGCCCTCGTACAGGGAGGTCACGGTCGCGACGGTGTCGATGTCCTCGACCGACTTGTCCGGCCGCAGCGCGTGGATGCGTGGGAAACGCAGGCTGAACCCGCTGCCGTGGCGCTTGCTGCGAACGATGACGTCGAACGCGATCTCGACGACGACGGTCGGTTCGACCTGCCGAAAGCGCCCGAATCGGGCGGTCGTGTGCGCTTCGAACCAGGCCGTCATCCGGGCGATCTCGGCATCGGTCAGGCCGCTGTACGCCTTGCCGATGTTGACCAGCTTGTCGGTCGCCTCGTCACGCACGGCGAAGGTGTAGTCGGACAGGACGCCGTGGCGTTTGCCGTGGCCGACCTCCACGCCGACGACCACGCAATCGATGGTGGCCAGGGCCTTCTTCATCTTCAACCACCCGAGACCGCGTCGGCCCGGGGAATAGCCGCTGTCCGGGTCCTTGACCATGAGCCCCTCGTTGCGGCGTGCGCGGGCCTCCTCGAAGGCCGTCTCCAGGCTCGGTTCATCACGCGCGACGGCCAGATGCGAGCGCACGAATCGACCACCGTGGCCGTCCGTGGCGAGGGGCAGCTCGATGGCGTCCAGGCGGAGGCGCCGTTCGCGCAAGGGCGTCCGCAGCAGCGGCTCGACCGTGGCGAGCCCTGCCGGGTCGTCGCCGGTCCCGAGCGCCAGCGCATCGAACGCGACGTAGATGACCGGGATCTCGGCCTGGATCGTCGCCGACGGGTCCTTGCGGCCGAGCCGGGCCTGGAGACTGATGAAGGGCAGGACGAGGTCGTCCTTCCAGCCCAGGATCTCCCCGTCCAGGACCCCGTCCCAGGGCAGGTCGCGCGCCGCCGCCACGATCTCCGGGAACTGCGTGCTCACGTCATGGAGGTCGCGGCTGTACAGGCGTACTACTCGGCCACCCTTGTGCAACTGGCAGCGGATC
>JBKJON010000403.1:0-6529 GCA_046595715.1 Marmoricola sp. | reverse complement strand
CGCTCCCTTACCCGTCCCTGATCGGTTCCCAGATCCGGCGAGTCCTGACCACACTCGTGGTGGTGCTCCTCGCGCTCGGTGGCGTCGGGTTCACCACCCCGTCGGCGCAGGCGGCTTCCGGTGGCACCGCTGTGGGCTGGGGCTACAACGACTACGGCCAGACGACCGTGCCCGCCGCACTGGACGGCAAGAGCGTCACCGCGATCGAGGCCGGCTACCACCACAACCTGGCGCTGACCTCCGAGGGCAGGGTCATCGGCTGGGGCTCCAACGACTATGGCGAGACGAGCATCCCGGCCGCACTGGACGACAAGACCGTGACGGGCATCGCGGCGGGTGCCCACCACAGCCTGGCGGTGACCTCTGAGGGCAAGGTCATCGCCTGGGGCTCCAACTGGCTCGGCGAGGGCAGCGTCCCGGCCACGCTGAACGACAAGACCGTGACCGCGATCTCGGCCGGCGACGCCTTCAGCCTGGCGCTGACCTCCGAGGGCAAGGTCGTCGGCTGGGGCTACAACGGCTCCGGCCAGACCATCATCCCGACCGCACTGGACGACAAGACCGTGACGGCCATCTCGGCCGGCGACTCCTACAGCCTGGTGCTGACCACCGAGGGCAAGGTCATCGCCTGGGGCACCAACGGCTCCGGCCAGACCATCATCCCGGCCACGCTGAACGACAAGACCGTGACCGCGATCTCAGCGGGCACCTGGCACAGCCTGGCGCTGACCTCGGAGGGCAAGGTGATCGCCTGGGGCGCCGACGACTCCGGCCAGGCCAGTCCTCCGGCGGAACTCGACGAGAAGACCGTGATCGCCATCGCCGCCTGCTTCAACCACAGTTTGGCGGTGACCTCCGACGGGTCGGTCGTCGGCTGGGGCAGCAACGCCAACGGCAAGTCCGTCGCGCCACCTGCTCCTTCCGGGATGCACTACACGGCAATCTCCGGCGGCGCGAACCACAGCCTCGGCCTGGTCGCACCCGCGGCGAGCGCCTTCGCGTCCGCGGTGACGGCCACCATCACCGGGACCCCGAAGGTGGGACAGGTGCTGACCGCGGACGCGGGAGACGTGGCCCCGGCCCCGGACTCCTACAGCTACCGGTGGTTCGCGGACACTGCAGAGATCGCGGCGGCGAACAGCGCCACGTTCACACCGACAGGTGCCCAGTACGGGAAAGCGATCAGCGTCGAGGTCAGTGCGGTCAAGGACGGCTACACCCCCTCCACGGACACCTCCCCGGACACCGACCCGGTCGGCGCCGGCGTGATCACCCTGCCGAACCAGACCATCACGGGCAGCCCCGTTGTCGACGGCACGCTGGGCGCCGTACTGCCCGACGGACTCGACCCTGCCGACGCCGACGTGAGCTTCGAGTGGTTCCGGGGCGCGACCTCGGTCGGCACCGGCAACACCTACAGCCCGACCGCCGCGGACGTGGACGCGGTCCTGACCGTCGCCGCGACCGCCGTCAAGAACTTCTACGACAACACCTCACGATCCGTGCAGTCCGCGCCGGTCACCCGCGCCACCTTCGGCACCGCACCGGACGCGACGATCTCCGGCACCCTGAAGGTCGGCCAGACGCTGACCGCAGGCGGCGGGACGATCGCGCCTGACCCCGACAGCCTCGACTACCAGTGGTACGCCGACGGCAACGCCATCGCAGACGCCACGGCGGAGACCTTCACGTTGACGCCGGCCCAGAAGCACGCCGAGATCACTGTCGCGGTGACCGCGACCAGGGCCGGCTACCAGAACGCCAGTGACCTCTCGGCCTCCAGCGCCCAGGTGGCCACCGACCTTGCCCCGGACCTGCGGCTCGACGCCGCGGACCTGACCCTGCGCCGAGGGGAGTCCACGACGCTCACCTGGAACTCCGCCGAGGCCGACTCGGTGACCGCCTCCGGAGCGTGGAGCGGCACGAAGGACCCCGCCGGTTCGATGGCGGTCAGCGCGAACGCGCTCGGTGAGACCACCTACGTCCTCATGGCGAGCAACGCCAACGGAACCACCACCACCCAGGTCACCATCTCCGTGACCCGCCGAGCGAAGGCCCTGCTGGTGACCGCAGCCCGCGGACTGCACCTGGCTCGCACCAACCTGGCGGTCACGACCCGCGGACTCGAAGCAGGAGAGCAGTACGCCGTACTCATCGGGGGCGTCCAGGTCGCCACCGGCACCGCCACCACCTCCGCGGCCCTCACCCGGCGCTTGCTCATCCCCGCCCGCCCGCAGGACGGCAGCGCCACCATCACCGTGACCGGATCGGAGTCCGACCGCCGCGGTGCCACCACCACGCCGGTCGTGGTGAACAAGACCCTCGGGCTCAGCCTCGCCGCGCGACCGGTGCGGGTTCGCGATCTCCAAAGGGTCACGGTCACTGGCCTCGCCAGTGGGGAGAAGGTCACCGTCACCTACCGTGGCCGCGCCGTCTCACCTGCCGGTGCCCGCGCCGACAACACTGGCCAGTACCAGGTCGCCTTCCACGTCGGGAAGCGCCCGGGAGCCCGGATCGCCAAGGCCACCGGCCAGTTCCCCGGCCGAACCGCCTCCACGACCTTCCAGGTCACCCGGAACTGACCCAGAACACGCGGGCCTGACGCAGCCGACACGATGCTCCAGCTCACACAGATCCGCGGGTGGGCGCCGGCTAGCTTGAGCGCAGGCTCGTTTCCGACCGACACGCGGTGAAAAGATGCACGTCCAGCGGCGTCCTGTAGTGGGTTCGGCTTGCGGGCACGGCCGCCTTAGCGACGCTCGATCGGACGTGCCGACGAGCTGAGCGTGGTTGACGGCCTCAACCTTGTGGCGGATGCACGAAGGGAGCGGATCGGGGGCTGTACCGACACTCAGGTCCACATCAGCCCAGGTGACGCCCAGGGCCTCACGCCGCCGCACCCAGACGCGAGTGTGATGGTCGTCAAAGGCATGGCCCTCGGGCTCAGCAGCCTTCCCGGTCCGGCTGCCTGCTTCGACGGACCGGGGCGCTGCTGTCTCACTCAGTGGTGGTGGTGGTGGTGGGCGGGCTGAAGGTAGTGCGCGGCCGCGTACTTCGCGACGCTCTGGCCGAGCGCCTTGCCCTGGAGGTCGCCCGTGCGGAAGTGCAGGCCGGCCCAGATTCGGGCTTCGACGATCTCGTCGAGCACCTGCGAGAAGCTCTCGAAGTGGCGGGTACGGACATCCGCGGCTTCGAGGAACGTCGAGATGCTGGTGATCGAGTAGCCGCCCTTGACGTGGTCACCGAAGAACATCCGCAGCACGCGGGTGTGGGCGCCGTCGAGACAGAGGTGGCCCGACGGGTGTTCGGGATACGGCGCAGCGATCAGGGGCGACCAGCCGGCGCTCGGCTCCGTAGCCGGGTTGCCGTCCTCCGCTGCGCGTTCGATCGCGTTCCGGGGACGCCAGAAGTCCCAGTGATACTTGTCGTTCCAGCAGTTGACCGCCGCGTCGGCCCCGCTCAGGTTCTGCAACGCGAGCAGGCGGGCGGTGTCGAGCGCGTCCATGCGCGTGCGCATCGCCAGCTCGCGGCCGACCTCGTTCCAGCTCTTGGCCGGCGTGCTCTGCCACCACCGGGCGATGTAGGTCTGGGTGGCCGTCCGGACGGTGCTGTCCACCGCGCCGATCGCCTTGACCTCGTTGAACTCCTTGGCCCACTTGGCGCTGGAGAGCCTGAGCGGCCCGCGCGTGCGGAACTGTGAGGGAGACTTCAGGGTGAACGGATCCACTCCGCCCACCCAGGGCGTGGGGTCGAGGATGGGCTGCCCGGTGGCCGGGTCCGTCTGCGGCCACCAATGCCCCGGGGCGGTGTTGGGCACCCACTGCGAGGGCCCGAACCGGCCGTCGTCCTCGCGCGCCGCGATCATCTCCTTGGCTGCGGCCTCACCGGCAGCGATCCCCTTCTTCTCCCGCCAGCCGTCAGGGATGTCGGCCAGCGCGTCGGCGTACCTTGTGGCGAGCGTCTCGAGCGTGGTCGTCCGATTGGTGTCCGGGAGGTTCGGCACGGTGGACACGATGTCGTGGAGCACCCCGTAGGAAGCGGTTGCTACCGCGGCGTCTGTGGAGGCCCGGGCGGAGAAGCGTTTCTTCAGCAGGTAGGGCCGGTAGTGCTTGCGCCCGATCGCGTTGACGGCGTCGTAGACCGCCCCCTGGACCATCGCGATGTGGACCTGCGCGGCCGGTGGGGTCCCTCCGGCGGGCCCGGGTAGGCCGGTGAGCGTGTTCACCGCGATCTCGTTCCACGCCCTGACGGCGTCGCCACCGGCAGCACGCGCGTGGCCATGGCCGGTGTGGGCTTCGCTGGATGACGTCGCCACGCCGCCGAGTGCAAGCACCACCCCCGTCACAAGACTTATCAGCATCCGATTCGATCTCATCGCTCCTCCTTCTTGGCATACGAGAGTTGCGACCCCGCGGACGGCCCTCCGGGTGGTATTGGCGCTCGCAGATCGCTTGGGCCACGGCGGCGGAAGACTGAGCTGACGACGACCAGGACACCGACGGAAACCACGGCCCGGAGATCGTGATGGCTCCTCCTCACGCAGCGGTCATCCCCACTGTGCGCCCGCAACGTGGCCTCCGCAACGACCGGTACTGTCCACCTCCGCAACGTCGGTGGACCAGCACAGAAACGAGGTCCACATGGACGGTATGGAGTGACCCGCTCGAGCTGAGGGGTCGACTGCCTCGTCATCACCACTCCACGCTCGGTGGTCAGTCACTTTCAAGCGCGATCGTCTCGACTACCCCCGTGATGAGCTTGACGGTCTCGCTGGTGGCGGTCGGGACAGTAAGGGCCGAGATCACGACCCGTCGACGTCGACGTCGACGTCGATGTCGACATCGATGATCCAGTACCGGTCGGTAGCCGGCTCGTCCAGTACGCGGCGGTCGGCTCCGGCTTCCCAGATCTGCATGCCATCGGGCCCGCACGCCGAGTAGTCGAAGCGGTCGGGGTGGTCAGCTCGACGTACAGCCCTTCATGACCGTCCATGGTCACGGGGGTCGGCTTCGTTGTGGTGGTCATCTTCTGCGCGGCCAGGGCGTCGGCGAGGTCCTCCGCAGCCCTCGGTGATGATGTTGAGGTATGTGTCGCTCAGTAGGGCCGAGCGGCGGGGACGATTTCTTGGGATTGCACGGGTTCATTGGGACGCGCGTGGGTGCCCAGTACGCGAGTTGGGCGAACTCGGCCGGTCCCTAATTGTCGGTCCACACCCACGACTCATGCCCCTGGAAGTTCTCAGGGACGTCGAAGACGGCGACCGGCGCGTCGGGATCTCCGAAGGCGGTGACCCCCCAGCGGCCGGGGCCGTTCAGGTGGGGCTCACCGAGGAGCATGTAGTCGGGCGCCGACGTGGTGGTCGACTCGCGCTCTGGCGTGAGAGGTGAAGCCTTCGCTTGTGAGTCGTCGCTCGTGCACGCGGATGCTGACAAGGAGCTTGAGCGGTCGGCCGACGATGTTCCCGCGAAAGCGATCTGGCGGCAGACGAACGTGGTGGGGCATGACCCGGTGGCGCTAAAGCCCCGGGACCCTGATCAGGGCGAGCTGGCCGCCCTCTCGTTTGTAGGTAAAGTCGGGCTGGCCGTCGCCATTGTTGTCGTCGCCAAGCGCCCGCTCGATCCACAGCGTGTGGGACTGGACGTTGATCAGGAACGCACCGGGTCCGAACGCCGCTGACGCGTCGACGATCCCCGTCGACTCCCAGGCGCCCCAGTTGCCGGGCGTCCGGCCGTCGACGTCGGTCGCGCCGCCGTCGGCAGACTGGTCCACCTTGGCGATGACGTCCGGGGTGCCCGAGAAGGGTACGAACCACAGCCGAGCCGTCGTGGCGTTCGCATCGATCGAACCGGCCGGGAACTGCTGGCTCGACCCGGGGTCCTCGGTGATCAGCAGACCGGTCGGCGTCGACTCCAGATTGTCGGGCTGGTGTACCTCGGCCAGTGTCTTGACTGGATTGTCGTCGCCCTCCATCAGCACTGACAACGACGTGACCTTGGTCGGATCCTGCTTGTCCAGCACCATGCGCCAGACCCGGCCGTTGGTCGAGCGGAAGTTGGGCGTGTCGAGGCTCTGGACGGCGGTCCGGCCCCTGCCCGAGTCGGCCAGGTAGACGACGTTGTGCATGCCGGGACGCTTGTCGTACGCGATGTCCTCGATGCGTACGAACTGGAAGACGTTGTTGATGTCGCTCCAGTGCTCCAGCACCCACTGCGGGCCGTCGATACCGGTCGGGGTCGTCAGCCGCAGGTCGGTCTGCCAGCTGCCGTTGTTGGGTGGTGCGGGGAAGCCGAGGTCGGCGGCCTTGATGTCGGTGCCGTCGGGGTTCAGGCCGGTGGCGATGTCCTTGGGCACCTTGATGAAGTGGCCCCGGACGTCGGTCCCGGATCCAGGGAGCACGTCGTAGTAGTTCTTTACGCCGGGGGTGTCGGACACGAACGCCCAGAGGTCGCCCTTGTCCTTCATCAGGGACTGCGAGTTCTTGGCGATGTAGGAGTAGACCTGCGACTGGGCGGGCACCGCACCCGCGGAG
>JBKJON010000316.1:0-5386 GCA_046595715.1 Marmoricola sp. | reverse complement strand
CCATCGACGCGGTGCAGTCGATGGCCGGGAAGATCCGCTTGTCGGCCAGCTCGCGCCGCAGCCGGAGCTCCATGTTGCCGGTGCCCTTGAACTCTTCGAAGATCACCTCGTCCATCTTCGAACCGCTCTCGATGAGCGCGGTGGCGAGGATGGTGAGCGAGCCACCGTCCTCGATGTTGCGCGCGGCGCCGAAGAATCGCTTGGGCGGGTACAGCGCCGCCGAGTCCACACCACCGGACAGGATGCGCCCGCTCGCCGGTGCAGCCAGGTTGTAGGCCCGTCCCAGCCGGGTGATGCCGTCGAGGAGCACGACGACGTCATGACCCAGCTCGACCAGTCGCTTGGCGCGCTCGATGGCCAGCTCGGCAACGATCGTGTGGTCACCGGCTGGGCGGTCGAAGGTGGAGCTGACCACCTCGCCCTTGACCGAACGCTCGAAGTCGGTGACCTCCTCGGGACGCTCGTCGACGAGCACGACCATCAGGTGGCACTCGGGGTTGTTCGTGGTGATCGAGTTCGCGATCGACTGCATGATCATCGTCTTGCCCGCCTTGGACGGCGAGACGATGAGCCCGCGCTGGCCCTTGCCGATGGGCGCGGCGATGTCGATGACGCGACCGATGAGGTTGGTCGAGGAAGTCTCGAGACGCAGACGCTCCGAGGGGTAGAGCGGGGTCAGCTTGCTGAACTCGACGCGGGACTTCGCCTCGTCCGGGTCGGCCCCGTTCACGGAGTCGAGCCTGACGAGCGGGTTGTACTTCTCCCTGCGCTCGCCCTCGCGGGGCTGGCGGACCTGGCCGGTGATCGCGTCACCGCGGCGCAGGCCGAACTTCCGCACCATCGACATCGACATGTAGACGTCGTCGCTGCCCGGCAGGTAGCCGCTGGTGCGGACGAACGCGTAGTTGTCCATCGTGTCCAGGATGCCGGCGCACGGCGCGAGGACGTCATCGTCGAGCACCTGCATGTCGGGCTCGTTGCGGTTTCCGCGACTGGGGGTGCTGCCGCCTTGGTTGCGGTCGTTCGGCGTCGCCACCGGCTGGCGCTCGTTGCGGTCGCGGCCGCGACGGCGCCGGTTCCGACGGCTCCCGTCGCCGTCGTCGTCGGTCGCGTTGCCGACGTTCGCGCGGTTGCCGACCTGCTGGTTGCGATCCTGGTTCCGGTTGCTGCCCTGGCTGTCGCCCCGGTCGTTGCTGCGGTCGTTGCTGCGGTCGTTGCTGCGGTCATTGGTCCGGTTGCCGGAGCCGTCACCCTGGTTCTGGTTGCGGTCGCTGTCCTGCTGACCCCGCCCGTCCCGCTGCCCGTCGCGCTGCCCGTCGCGGCTGTCGTCCCGCTGCTGGTCGTCACGGCCGTCGTTGCGGTTGTCCCGGCGGTTGTCGTTGCGCGTGTCGTTGCGGCCGTCGCCGGCGGACTTGCTCTCCTGCTGGCGGTTGCTGTCGCGGTCACGGTTGCCCGCGCGGGTGTCATCGCGGTCGCCGCGCTCGTCGTTGCCCTGACGGTCGGCCGGCTGCCCGTTGTTGTGGGCCCTGCTGTTCGGCGAGCCGTCGCTGGTCGGCCCGTCGTTGGTCGGCCCGTCGTTGGTCGGCCGGTCGTTGGTCGGCCGGTCGTTGGTCGGCCCGTCGTTGGTCTGCCTGCCACTGGTCTGACTGTCGCTGTTCTGCCTGTCGCTGGCCGACTTGTCGCTGGTCGTCTTGTCGCTGGTGGACCGGTCGTTGGTGGACCCGTCGTTGGTGGACCCGTCGTGGGTGGACCCGTCGTTGCTAGACCCGCCGGTCTTCTGGCTCGCGTAGTCCTGCCGGTCGTTCTGCTTGTCCCGGCGGCGTTCCCGGCGGTTCTCCTCCTGCCCGCTGGCCCGGCCCTTGGCCGGTCGATCCTGCGACTCGACGGTCGGCAAGGCCGATGCGGGCACGGTGGGCATGGGCTCGGTGGGGGCGGACGCTGCCCGCGCGCTCGTCTCTGAGGCGGACGGCTCCGCGGCCGCACCGCGGTTGCGAGCACGTGCCCGGGCGCCACTCTGAGCACCCTGGTTGCCGGACTTCGGGGCGCCACCCTGGTCGCCGCTCTTCGGCGCGCCGCTCTGGCCACCGCTCTGGCCACCGGTCTGGACACCGGTCTGGACACCGGTCTGGGTGGCCTTGATGGCCTCGATGAGCGCGCCCTTGCGCAGCCCCGTGGACTTGATGCCGAGCCCGCCGGCGAGCTGCTTGAGCTCGGGCAGCAACATGGCGTTCAGTCCGCCGCCCTGGCGCGCCCCACCGGTGGGTGAGGCGCCGGACGCGGTGTCGGTGGTCTCCGTCATGCGGGTTTCTTCCCCCTGATCGACTGGACGGCGAGAGCCGCCAGCTGAGCTGTTGCGGTAGTGGTCACCGTTGCCGGCTGGGAGACCACGGACACAGGCGTGTCGGGTTCCAGGCGGAGGCAAGTGGTGTGGGTTGCGTCGCCATCCATCGGCTCCGGCATTTCCCCCCGGAGGGCCGGTCGTGACGCTTTGTCACATTAGCACGGTGGCTCCGCGCCCAGCGACGGCTTGACGCATCGTCCGCCAACCGGCCGGAACGAGCTCGGAGACGTCGTCCCGGCCGTCGGTGACGAAGGCCAGGACCGTAGGTCCGGCCCCCGAGACCACTGCGGGAACTCCCCGGCCACGCAGGTCGCGAAGCAGCCGGAGCGACTCCGGCATCGCGGGCTCTCGCTGCTGCTGGTGCAGATAGTCCTGGGTCGCGAGCAGGAGGCGATCGGGGTGGCCTCGGAGGGCCGTGACCAGCAGGGCTGCCCGCCCGGTGTTGGCGGCCGCGTCTGCGTGCGGGACGGAGTCGGGCAGCAGCCCTCGCGCCACCTCGGTCCGTACGCCGTGGGGCGGCACGAACACGACCGCGGAGATCGAGGCGTCCACGGGCGACGGCTGCGCCCAGACCTCGTCCCCGACCTGGCCACTGATCACGAGGCCGCCGAGCAGGGCCGCCGCGACGTTGTCGGGATGACCCTCGATCCGGTTGGCCAGGACCAGGGCTGCGTGGTCGTCGAGCAGGGCATCACCGCCCTCGACGAGTGCGCGCGCGAGCACGATGCCGCCCACGATCGCGGCCGAGGAGGAGCCCATCCCACGACTGTGCGGAATGCGGTTGGTGCAGGCGAGGCGAAGACCGGAGGGATGGGCCTGCATCGCATCGAAGGCGGCCCGCATGGCACTGACGACCAGGTGGCTCTCGTCGAGGGGTACCTCGCCCGCACCTTCACCGTGCGCCACGACCTCGAGGCCCTCACCAACGATCTCCCCGATCAGGGTGTCGACCACCTCCAGAGTGATCCCGAGACAGTCGAAGCCGGGACCGAGGTTGGCGCTGGTGGCCGGGACCTCCACGGTGACGGGTCCCTCGACGAAGCCCGGTTCAGCCTCCGGCATCGAGACCTCGCATCAGGTGAGGCCGGCAGCCGATGCGGCTGCCTCGACCTCGGCGTCGCAGACCGTGTCGACGAGGTCGGTGAAGGACGACAGAGCGGTGTCGATGTCCTTGAGACCGTGGCCGGTCACGGTCACGACGACCTGCTGGTCGGCGTACCGGATGCCCTCGGAGGCCTCGAGGAGCAACCCGGCGACACCAGCGGCCGAGGCGGGCTCGACGAAGACCCCGTCACGGCAGGCCAGCTCGCGCTGCGCCGCGAGGATCTCGGCATCGGTGACCTGCCGGAACTTGCCACCGGACTTGTCCGCGGCCTCCATGGCGAGGTTCCAGGAGGCCGGGTTGCCGATACGGATCGCGGAGGCGACCGTCTCGGGATCCGGGACCGGGGCGCCCAGGACGAGCGGCGCGGCGCCGGCGGCCTGCCAGCCGCGCATGACCGGGAGCTTGGTGGAGTCGCCGGCCTGGTGGGCCTCGCGGTAGCCGAGCCAGTACGCCGAGATGTTGCCCGCGTTGCCGGTCGGCAGCACGTGCACGTCTGGGGCGTCACCGAGGAAGTCCACGATCTCGAAGGCGGCGGTCTTCTGGCCCTGCAGCCGCATGGGGTTCACCGAGTTCACCAGCGCCACCGGGTAGTGCTCGGCCAGCTCGCGCGAGATGCGCAGACAGTCGTCGAAGTTGCCGCGGACCATGATGACCTGCGCGCCGTGCAGGATCGCCTGCGCCAGCTTGCCGGCGGCGATCTTGCCCTGGGGAACCAGCACCAGCGGCTTGACCCCGGCCCGGGCCGCGTAGGCCGCCATCGAGGCGGACGTGTTGCCGGTGGAGGCGCACACCACCGCTTCCGCCCCCTGGCCGACGGCCACCGAGAGCGCCACGGTCATCCCGCGGTCCTTGAAGGAGCCGGTCGGATTGTCCCCCTCGACCTTGAGCCACACCTCCGCGCCGGTGACGTGGCTGAGCCACGCCGACTCGACCATCGGGGTGCCGCCCTCGCGCAGGGTGATGGTCGGGGTGCCCTCGGGGAGGTCGAGACGGTGGCGGTACTCCTCGATGACTCCGAGCCACTGGCGCGAGGACGGGTTGGGCGCGCTCACTCGGACTCACCCTCCACGCGCATCACCGACGAGACGTCGCGAACGTTGGCCATGCCGCGCAGGGTCTCGACGGTCGCGGACAGGTCGGCGTCGCTCGCGCGGTGGGAGACGACGACCAGCTGGGCGTCGTCGCCGCGCCCCTCCTGCCGCACGGTCTGGATCGAGACGTCGTGCTCGGCGAAGGCCAGCGCGACGGCGGCGAGCACGCCCGCCTTGTCGTCGACGTCGATCTGCACGTGGTAGCGGGTCTGGGTCTCCCCCATGGGCAGCACCCGGAGGTCGGCGTACGACGACTCACCGGCGCCCCGCACGTCCGAGAGCCGGTTGCGGGCGACGGTGACCAGGTCGCCCATGACGGCGCTCGCCGTCGGAGCCCCACCGGCGCCGGGGCCGTAGAACATCAGCTGGCCGGCTGCGGCACTCTCGACGAAGACGGCGTTGTAGGCCTCGCGGACGCTGGCCAGGGGGTGGCTGCGCGGGATCATCGCCGGGTGCACCCGCGCGGACACGGCGGGCCCGCCCGGGCCGTCCTCGAGCGCGACGATCGCGAGCAGCTTCACCACGCAGCCCATCTCGGCCGCCGAGGCGACGTCGCTCGCGGTGACCTCGGAGATGCCCTCGCGGTGCACGTCCGCGGCGGTCACACGGGTGTGGAAGGCCAGGCTGGCGAGGATCGCGGCCTTCGCAGCCGCGTCGAAGCCCTCGACGTCGGCGGTCGGGTCGGCCTCGGCGTACCCGAGCTCCTGGGCCTCCTCGAGCGCCTCGGAGAAGCCGCTGCCCACAGTGTCCATCTTGTCGAGGATGAAGTTGGTGGTGCCGTTGACGATGCCCAGCACCCGGGTCACCCGATCGCCGGCCAGCGACTCGCGCAGCGGACGCAGGATGGGG
>JBKJON010000132.1:0-4014 GCA_046595715.1 Marmoricola sp. | reverse complement strand
CCGGTCTCCGGAGGCGGTCACCGGGACGTCGCTGGAGGGGGGCACGGACGCCAGTCTCGCAGGTACCGGCCCCGTCCACGCAGTGCTCGCGCGGCTGCCTGAGCCGGTGGGTTCAGTCCGGTTGCAGTTGCTTCATGCCGGGTCGTCGCGCCGATGGCTTCAGCGGGGAAGGTCTCTGATGAGCACGGACAGGGACATGACCCGGAGCGGCGTCGGTCGCCCTTGGGTTCAGGCGGAGGCCACGAGCTCGTCCATCGTCACCTCGTGTCCGTCACCGCACTCGATGTGTGCCTGCACCGGTGCGCCGCACCCGGCATGGGCGTAGGACGGTGAGGGCTGGTGGGGGAGGTGTGCGGCGCCCCAGGCGGCCAGGGCGACGAGGGTCGGCATCAGGTCGGCACCGGCGGCGGTGAGGACGTACTCGTGGCGCGTGCGTTGGCCGGGTTCGCGGTAGGGCTTCTTGGCCAGCAGCCCGGCCTCTACCAGTTCGCGCAGTCGTGAGGAGGCGACGGTCTCGGTCAGGCCCGCGCGACGGACGAAGTCGTCGAAACGGGTGGTCCCATAGGCGGCCTCCCGGAGCAGCAGCATGGCCGAGCGGGTGCCGATCACCTTGAAGGTGCGCTCGATCGGGCAGAAGTCGGGGCGGGCCACTCGGCCAGGGTTGGCGAGGCGGCCTTCGAGTTGCACTGACATCGGTCCAGCCTAGCCACTGACTTGGCATCAACCTAGTCAGCCCGTAAAGTCCTGACTATGTCTACCCGAAGTCAGGCCAGGACAAGACTCGTCGTGCTGGTGGCGACCGGTGCCGCCTTCATGTCGAGCCTCGACCTGTTCGTGGTCAACGTGGCCTTCGACGACATCGGCGCGAGCTTCGGCGCCAACCGGCCGGGAGGACCCACCGCTGGAGATCTCAGCTGGGTCCTGAATGCGTACGCCGTCACGTTCGCCGCGCTGCTCGTGCCGTTCGGGAGGCTCGCCGATCGCTACGGGCGCAAGCACATCTTCGTGGGGGGTCTGCTGCTGTTCACGTTGGCGAGCGTTGCGTGTGCGCTCAGTGGCAGCGTGTGGGTGCTGGTCGCTTGCCGGGTCCTGCAGGCAGCCGGTGCGGCCGCGATGACCCCGACCAGCCTGAGCATCCTGCTGGCGGCGCTGCCGGCGGAGAAGCGAATGGGCGGGGTGCGGCTCTGGGCGGCGACCGGTGCGATCGCCGCGGCGATCGGCCCGAGCGTCGGCGGGATGCTGACCCAGCTCGGCTGGCAGTGGGTCTTCCTGATCAACCTGCCCGTGGGTGCGGCGCTGCTGGTCGTCGCCCGGCGCGAGGTGCACGAGGTGCGACCCGACGAGGAGGCAGGTGTGCCCGACCTGCTCGGAGCCGTGCTCTTTGCCGGCTCGGTGGGCCTGCTCGCCCTCGGCCTGGTGAAGAGTCCGGAGTGGGGCTGGACGAGCGGAAGCACCGCGCTGGCGCTGGGTCTGGCTCTGGTGCTGGGCGTCCTCTTCGCGCTGCGGTCGACGCGGCATCCTTCACCCGTCATCCACCCCGAGCTGCTGCGCGTCACCACCTTCCGGTGGGCGATCGTCACGATGGTCCTGTTCAACATCTCGTTCGCGATCAACCTGCTCGTGGGCATCCTGTGGTTGCAGCAGATCTGGGGCTACTCGGCCCTGCAGACTGGCTTCGCCGTCGCGGTCGGCCCCGTCCTGGTCCCGGTGACGGCCGCGGTCAGCCACCGCTACCTGCCCACGGCACGGCCGGCCCGGCTGATCACCGCAGGCTCCATGGTGATGGCGCTCAGCTCGCTTTTCTTGGCGCTCAGCATGGGCCCAGAAGCGGCGTACCTCGCTGCCTACCTGCCAGGTTGGCTGCTCGGTGGCGTCGGGGTCGGCCTGGCGCTGCCGAACCTGATGGCGGGCGCTACCCACGACCTCGCACCGCACCAGGCGGCGACCGGGAGCGGTGTGGTCACCATGGCCCGCCAGATCGGCTTCGTCATCGGCGTGAGCGTCCTGTTCGCGATCGTGGGCAACGGCATCGGCCTGGTCGCGATGAACGGGTTCACCACCTGCTTCCTCGTCGCCGCGGGTGTCCTGGTGGCTGCCTCAGTGACCGCCGTCGGGATGTCCGCCCGGGCAGGTGCGGCGCGCGCGTTCGGGTCCCGGGAGCGTTCAGCCCGCATGTCGCCCCCCAGGACGTAGCTCAAGTCGCCTAGGTGGTCATCTTTGATGAGCGTTCGCTATTCAGCTTCCAAACAACGCCCTTGGGCGAAGAGGTCCCCCATGGCGGTGCGGACGCCCGCCTTCGCGAACGGGGGAGGTACCGTCCCTCGGGATTTCAGGTCGGGGTGTTGAGTACGGCGTGTCAGGGACGGAAGCGCCTGTCCGGCTTGGACTTCTCGCACTTACGGAGGTTCAAGAAGCTGACGTGGAAGGCACTCCGCAGGTGAAGCCGGCCGACCAGGACTTCGCCCAGGTTCAGCGCACGCGCGCCGCCATCACGCTCGAGCAGATCTTGGCCACTGCCTCGACCCCGGCCCCGGGGACCAGAGGTAGGCCGCGGCGCCACAAGAACGGACTTCTGCTCATCGGCGGCGCTGCCCTCGCCTGGGGGCAGGAACGGGACCGAGCAGCGGGCGGGTCTGGCCAGAACGCCTTGACGGGCATGCGCGGGGGAAAGGCACACTCTCCGCACGGATGTGCTGGTTGGCTGGCGTTCACCCAGGTGCTCACCGTCGGGCCTGCTGGACATCCGTGGAGAGTCAAGGGCGTTGCGTCCCAGTGGCCGGGATCACGTGCTCGTCCATGGTTTCCGATGTATCTGGGAGCACGAGAGGAACTCCGAAGAGCAGATCGGGCCTACTGGCCTGGTCCGAGCACGGCGAGAGAGGATGAGGGATATGAACACCGATGACGACCCGCGGTTGCGGCGCCTCTTCGCGGAATGTCTTGTGGGGGCACTAGTGATCTTCGGACTTGTCGCACTGTTTCGCGCGTTCTTCTGACGTGACGGTTGACTCATCGGTCGAGTGCGACCTGTATCACGCCGACCCGCACGTTGCCGATTGTGGAGGGTTTAGTCCGGTGCGTGAGCATCCGGTCTAGTCGTTAGAGTTTGGGACTTTTGCCGGGATGAAAGGTGGGTGTGACGATCGAAGCACTCGGGGGGTGAGGGTCACCCGCAACGTCTGCCAAGGCGCCTGGGCACTCTCCACAGGAGCACTGCATGAGAGCACGCACCTTCGCCTCGCTTGGGACCGCACTCGCCGGAGCCGCCATCTCGGCGCTGGCCTTCGCAGGGACCGCCCAAGCCGCTTCCGCGACGATCATGGTTCCGAACGACTTCAACGAGCTGTCCGACACCCGCGCGACCGGACACTACGCGGTCCAGGGGACTGGTCTGCACATCTGGACCGAGAACAACACGAGCACCGACAAGGTTGCGGAGTACGTGAGCACCTCCACCCTCCTGGCGGGTATCGGCGAGCCGAAGCTGAACCTCACGAGCAACTCGGGGACCATCCCGCCCGGCTACCAGCTCGTCGTGGACTTCGACGGCGACGGCACCGCCGACGGCATCCTGGTCGGCGAGCCCACGGCCTACGGCGACGACTGGTGGGCCAGCAACGGCTCCGCACAGTTCGTGAAGGACGGCGCCCCCTCGCATGGCGGCGGCTCCGGCTCCGCCAACCACGGCACTCTCGACCAGTGGCGGGCCGCGTTCCCGGACGCCGTGGTCAAGGCCTTCGGCTTCTCTCTCGGCTCCGGGGTGCTGGGCGACTACGTGATCAGCTCGATCGAGTTCAACGGGACGGCGTACACCTTCTCGACGCCGGTCGTGCTCACCGGCAAGGAGCAGTGCAAGAAGGACGGCTGGGAGACCAGCACGAGCCCGGTGTTCAAGAACCAAGGCGACTGCGTCAGCTTCTTCGCCTCAGGCAAGTAGCAACGGCAGCGCTGCTCGCGTCCCATCGTCGGACGCGGGCAGCGCTACGTTCCGACGCCTGGCGCCAGGTTTCCCGG
>JBKJON010000570.1:0-12160 GCA_046595715.1 Marmoricola sp. | reverse complement strand
CGGTGGCCGAGATCTCGGACCTGGCCCGAGCCGAGAACGCCCTGGACCGGGAGATCGGCAACAAGCTGGTGGAGGTCTACCGACCGGTGTGGACGGAGTCGGGCCGGGAGGCCCTGTTCGAGATCTACGCGCCCTACCAGCTGGTCAGCCAGCGCACCAGCCAGCTGTGGCGCGGGTTCGCCGGGGTGACGATGAGTAGCCTCCTGCTGTTCGTCGTACTGCTCGCCCCTGTGCTGTGGCACCTGCTCTCCCGCGCTCGCCGGGACCAGCGCCAAAGGGAACGACTGCTGGAGCGGGCCGTGGACGCCTCGGATGCGGAACGACGGCGGATCGCTGCGACACTGCACGATGGTCCGGTTCAGGATTTGGCGGCAACTTCCTTCCTGATCGCAGGTGCGACCGCGCACGCCGAGGCCATGGGCCGAGACGAGCTGGCCGACGAGCTGCGTGGCGTCGCGGGTTCGGTCCGCACCAGCATTCGGGCACTGCGCACGTTGCTGGTCGATATCTACCCGCCCAGCCTGGCACAGGCCGGGCTCCCCGTGGCGCTGACTGACCTCGCCCAGACGGTGCGTGCCTCAGGTCTGCACGTGGTGGTCGAGCCGGTCTCGGAGGTCGAGCTGGGCCTGCAGCCCGAACAGGAGCGGCTGATCTACCGGGTGGCACAAGAGACGCTGCGCAACGCGGCCACGCATGCGACGCCGTGTACCGTCCGGGTCGCGCTCGAACGAGATGGAGACGATGTGGTCCTCAACGTGGTCGACGACGGACGCGGCTTCGACCCCGTGGTCGCCTTGGCCAACCCACACCACGGCCACTTCGGCCTCCGGCTGCTGGCGGAGCTCGCTGCCGCTGAGGGTGGGACGCTTCAGGTTGCTTCGGCTCCGGGGTTCGGCACCCGGTGGTGCCTGCGCGTGCACCCGGCGCCGACCAACGACGTCGATCACGAGGGTCGGCGATGACCAGGGTGCTGCTGGTCGACGACCATGCGATGGTCCGGACTGGCATCGCTGCCCTCCTCAGTGTCACCGCCGACCTCGAGGTGGTCGGGCAGGCCGCGGACGGCCATGCAGCCGTGGCCGCAGCCTCCGTGTGCCAACCAGACGTGGTTCTGATGGACCTGTCCATGCCGGAGATGGACGGCGTCGAGGCCACCCGCCGGATCCTGGCCGAGCACCCGGAGGTGCAGATCGTCGTGCTCACCTCGTTCTCCGACCGCGAGCGCGTCAGCGACGCCCTGGCAGCAGGCGCCGTCGGCTACCAGCTCAAGGACTGCGAGCCTGCCGACCTGCTCGCCGCTGTCCGAGCAGCCTCCGCGGGGCACGTCCCGATCGACCCGCGCGTCGCACGGGTCTTGCTCCCCGACATCTCCGGAGGCCGACCGCAGGACCTGATCAGCCCGCGAGAGATCGAAGTGCTGCAGCTGGTTGCCCAGGGCCTGGCGAACAAGCAGATCGGCCGCCGGCTCGGCATCAGCGAACGCACGGTCAAGGCCCACCTGGGCCGGGTGTTCCGCCAGATCGGCGTGGCCGACCGGACGAGCGCGGCGCTGTGGGCGCGGGACCATCTGGGCAAGTCCGCGGGCTGAAACAAGCCGGCGACCTCTCACCGTGAGATGCCGGAACGATGAGACCCCGGTGGCACCTCATCCGGTGAACGGGCAGCGGGAAAGTACGTGCGCCACATCGCCGAGCTTGTCCAGAGCAGTATCGGCCCGTCTCATGGTGATGCCCGAAGTCGCAGATCTCACTTCGAGGTGCTCGTACACCCTTGCTGCCTACTTCATGACCCAGTAACGGCTGCGCGAGTCGGTGTCAGTCCTTCTCGATGACACCGCAGAGCGCGGGCATCGATATCTCGTTGTCCGCGGCATTGGGCTGGCCGTCGCCGGCTGCGTCCGGGTTGGTGGCCATGTGGTCATGGTCGAGGTCGACGCCGTGGACCACGATCGCGTACTGGCTCAGGTCGCCCAGCGACTTCAGGGAGGATCCGTTGTCGCGCATGGTGTAGGAGCGCTTGTACCTCAGGCGGGTGCCGGTGTCATTGAGACCGTTGCTCAGCGTGACCTGGACGGGTCCGTAGGCCGGGAGCCCCTCGACCAGGTCGACGAAGCCGTTGCCGTCGGTGTCGAACGAGCCGTCCGGGCACTCGCTCTGGGCCTGAGCCATGCCATGGATGTGGGCGATGTGGATCCCGTTGTCGAGTCCCTTGGCACGGAGCTTGACCACCAGCTCCCCGTGGCGCTCGCGAAGCTTGACGCGACCTTCACCGTTGGTGTTGACGGGGCCGAGATCGGCTTCGTAGCGGCCGGCGCGGCCGTGGTCGGCGTCCTCGTGGTGCCCGGTGCGGTCGTGGGCCTGGGCAGGAGCGCTCGCAGCAGCAACGGCCACGAACATGGGGACGAGAAGCAGGGGGATTCTGGAGCGACGCATGGTCGGCTCCTTTCGTTGAGGGTGGCTTTCTCAGGGAACTACGGAGCCGGGCGCGCAGCGGTTCAGTCGCCGCTGGGTGGTCTAGCCCCCACGCTGCACAACCCAGGGTCGGGTTGGAGGACTCCGGGGCAGACCCCGAGCCTGCCGATCCCAGGCGCGGTCCAGATCTTCAGCCCACCCACAGTTGTGAGTGTGTGCTGGCTCAGAGACAGGCGTGGCGGCTCCTGCCTGGGGATGGGCTGGAGTCGCCACGCCTGTCGGTCTTGATGGGTTAGGGAATGAACGGCACCTCCCATGCGTGTCCTCGACCGGAGCGGGCGCCGGCCGTGCCGTCCTCGGTGACGTACAGCTTCGAGGTGTTCGGGTCCACGAACAGTCCCTGCGCGAACGGGAACCCGGTCGTGCCTCCCGCGGTCAGTGCCGGGTCCGCGGGCCGCGTGCACGTCAGGGAGCAGTACACGGTGGCCTCCGGGGTGCCCGCGGCCGGCACCCGGCCCTGGGTCACGTAGACGATGCCGGCCGAACCACCGGGGTTGGCGTTGGTGATGCTCCTGTCGTCGAAGCGGTAGACGGTGGCGTTCGCGGTGCCCGGCGACTGCGAGATGTACACGTAGCGGTGGGCCGCGTCGGCCGCGACACCCGCCACGAACACCGGCGAGGGCGTGTTGAGGAAGCTGATCTCGGTGGTCGAGCACGGTGCCGGGTTGGGGCTCACGGTGGGGTTGGCGCACGGCGCGGTCACGTCGACGTAGGTGGCCGCGTTGTTCTCGGGCAGGTAGAGCCGGTCGCCGAGCAACGCTATGGTGCCGTTGATGCCGCGGCCTGCGGCTCCACCGCCCACCTTCTGCGGCTGTGTGGTGGCGATGATGTCGACGCTCTGCGAGCGCGGGTCGCCCTTGATCCCGTTGATCCGCCGGATGTTGCCGTCGACCAGGTCGCCCACGTAGAGGACGTCCTTGACCGGGTCCAGCGCCAGGGAGTTGGTCTTCAGGTTGTCCATCAGGCCGGGGGCCATGCCGACCGGGTCGCTGACCGTCGCGGTGGCAGGGTCGAAGGTCAGCCGCCAGACACCCGGGCTGCGCACCGCGTTGTCCGGGACGTAGACCCAGTGGGTGCCGTCGGCGTTGGCACGGCTTTCATAGACCGCCTGGCCGGGGGAGCCGACGGTGAAGCCCGGGTCGCATGCGGCCACGTTCGGCGCGTTGACCGACGTGCCCGCCACGGGGTCGAGCCGGCACAGGCCGTTGCCGTGGTCGGAGACCCAGTAGTGACCGCTGGCCGTGGTGGTGTCCGGGATCCAGGTCACTCCCCCCTTGGGTGCGGTGATGCCGCTGGAGAACAGCCTGCCCAGGGCGGTGCGGTAGGTGAACTTGTCCGCAGCGGTCGCCGCGCTCGTGGCGACCGCGGTCTTGATTTGCACGTCCACAGTGGTGCCGTCGGGACCACCGGGGCTCAGGGCGGTGCAGCTGGTGCCGTCAGCGGCGCAGGTGACCCCGGTCGCCGGGTCCGGTCCGAAGGTGACGGCGTTGCTGCCGTCGGCGTTGACCAGGTCGGTGCCGGTGATCGTCACCTTGGTGCCGCCGGCGCTGATACCCGAGGTCGGGGTGATGCTCGTGACGGTGGGCGCTCCGGGGGTGACCGCAGCCTGGGTGTAGGTGAACCGGTCGGTGGCGCTGACCGCGCTCGTCTGCGCCTCGACGTTGGTGACGCGTACGTCGACCGCTCCGCTGCCGGGGGCAGCTGGGCTCGTCGCAGTGCAGGTGGTGCCGTCGGCGGTGCAGGAGACGTTGGTCGCCGCCAGGGTGCCGAACCTGATCGTGGTGCCGAAGGTCGTGGGGTTGGCGGCTCCGGCCACGCTGTTGACCAGGTTCGTCCCGGTGATCGTCACGACGTCACCTCCCGCGATGTCGCCCGTGCCCGGCGAGACCGAGGCGATGGCGGGCCGTTGGGCGTTGCCCGAGATCTTCCACAGGTGTCCCTGGGCGTTGACCGGGGTCGCCAGCGGGAAGCTCGGGTCGTCGCCGACGTAGAGGTCGAGCGTGGCGAGGTTGAGGGCCAGGCCGGTGATGTTCTGGTACTGCGTGCGCCGTACTCCGTCGAACGTCGCGGTGTAGGCCGGGCTGATGTCGGTCGACAGCACGGCCTGGTCCCGGGTGACCGGGTTCCAGGTCAGGACCTGGGCCGGGGTGTTGCGGGGGGAGTCGCTGATGTAGAGGACCTTGCCGTCGCTGTCGAGGCCACCGGGGAAGCTGAAGAGGGCTCCGCCGCTCGCGTTCGCCACCGTCGTGGCGCCGCAGGGCGTGGCGCCGCTGCCGCACGCCGGCCGACCGCCGGTGCCGTCGACGTCCTTGATGACCGAGAGTCCGTTGCCTCCGGACTCTCCGAGGTAGAGGTCGTCGTGCCGGACGCCGGCGGCATCTGTCCTGGTGAACGCGGTCATGGAGGTGACGCCGCGGCCGTCGGAGGTGTCGCCGATCTTGGTGACGGTGGGGGTGACCGTCACACCGGCAGGGTTCTTCCCTGAGGGGTTCACGACCTGCATGACGTCGCCGGACTTCAGGTATCCGACATAGAGCCGCTGGGTGCCGTCCGGTCCGGTGAGCAGGGCCAGTCCCATGGCCCGTCCACCTCCCGCGCCGCCGCCGACCGCTGTCGGGTTCGGCACGTTCAAGCGCGTGGACCCACCCAAGCCGTCGGTGGCCGCGGCGTAGGGGAAGCGCATCACCTGGTTGGTCTTGGTCGTGGTGTCGGCCTGGTAGACCAGATTGTTGGTGGGGTCGAAGACGACCTGGCCGCCCTTGGCGGTCCCGTTGCACTTGGTGGTGCTCAAGGTCGCGGGCACGGTCTCACACAAGCCCAGCACGCCGTCGCTCACCCACAGGTTGCCTCCGCCGCCCGGCAACCAGACGCCGCCCCCGGGGCGGGTCAGGTTCTGGGTCACCATGGTGCCCGTGATGGTCGCCGCCGAGGCCGGGGCGCTCGACACCACGGCCAGGCCGGCGACGCCGAGGCCGGTCAGTGCGATCCCGATGGTGGCCGCCCGTAGGCGACTGGCTCGCGTCCCTGAGCGGGACGGGCGCCGCGTGCGCCTCGCGAGCAGCGTGGTGGCGGTGAGCCGGATGTAGCGATTCGACCTCATGACAGGTACCCCCTGGTGACGGGTCCGAACAGATGCCGGACTCCGCCACGCTGCGCCCAGGCATGGGTCGAGCGCCATCGGACGAGTGGCCTAGGCCGAAAGGAGGAGCCTGGCTCCCCTGACGTCCGGCCCCACCTGATCCCAAGGTGAGCCGGTCATCCTGAGCGAGGGCTCACGTGGCCCGGGACGACGTGACCTGATGGGGGACGATCGCGATGCTTCTGGCGGACGAGGAAGTGTGGACGTGTGTTGTCCTGGCGGACGGTAGGGCCGCACCGCCACGACCGGACCGAGCGCGCCAGACCGTGCATCGCATTCTCGCCGGCAGCCTGGCGGCACTCCTGGTCCTGGTCGTCACGGGCTATCTCGTCGGCGCCCGGATCGCTGAGTCCCAAGCCCTCGATGACGCCCGCCGCCTGACCGAGGTGGTCGGCGAGACGGCCGTAGGCCCGCAGCTGACTACTGAGGTCCTCGGCGGCAAGCGGGACGCACTGGCCCGGCTAGACCAGGTCGTGGGTGGCGGGCTCCTGCGGCACAGCCCGATCCGCCGCGTGAAGATCTGGTCCCCGGACGGGGTGGTGCTCTACAGCACCGACCCCACGGAGATCGGCAGGTCGTTCCGTCTCGACGACGAACGACGACGCGTCCTGGCCACCGGACGATCGACTGCAAGCGTCAGCGACCTCACCAGCGCGGAGAACGTCTCCGACCGGGCCTTGGGGGCACAGATGATCGAGGTCTACACCGCGTTGCAGGTGGCCGGCGAGCGGCCGGTCCTCTTCGAGGCCTACCTCAGCTACGACCAGGTACAGACCCGCCGGGCGACCGTCTTCACGATGCTGTCGATCCTCGCTGTCGGCCTGATCGGCGTCTTCGCCCTCTTCCAGGTCTGGCTCAGCGCGGTCAACCTCCGATGGCTTCGCCGGAGGCAGGCCGAGCTCCAGGACTCGGCCGAGCAGGTGACCACGCGAGAAAGGCGCAGCGTCGCCCGAGACCTGCACGACGGTGTCGTCCAGGAGCTCGTGGGTGCCGCCTACCTGGTCGACGGAGCCCGTGCGTCCCTGTGCGCCGGCGACGTGGCGCGTGGTGACGTCCTGCTCGACCGGGTGGCCGACTGCGTCCGCTCCAGCGTCCAGGCACTTCGCGCCACCCTGATCGTGGTCTACCCACCGTCCCTGAGCGACGGCGGCCTGGGTCAGGCCCTCGAGGATCTTGCGCAGCCACTACGGACCCGGGGCGTGGAGGTCACGGTCGACGACGAGATCGACCACACGCTGCCCAGAGCTGTCATGGAAGCCACCTACCGGGTGGCTCAGGAGGCCGTCCGCAACGTCACGCGGCACGCGCGCGCCTCGACCGTGTCGATCCGGCTCTACGTCGAGCGGGGCCGTCTGTGTCTCATCGTTCGCGACGACGGGGTGGGACTGGACCCACGTGGCCAGACGGGACTCGACCGACGCGAGGGTCACCTGGGACTCCGGGCCCTGGCCGATGCCGCGGCCGAGGTGCACGCCCTCCTCGAGATGCGCACGGCGCCCGACCGGGGCACCGAGATCAGGTGGGAGATCCCCCTGTGACCGCCTCGATCCTCCTCATCGACGACCACCCGGCCATCCTGCTGGGCCTGCAGTGCATCTTCGCCGCCGAACCCGACTTCGAGGTCGTCGGCGCCGTCCAGGACGCTCGCGAAGCATCGTCGACGTTCGCCCGCACCGTTCCGGACCTGGTCGTCCTCGACCTGTCGATGCCCGGTCTGGACGGCGCCGAGGTCATGCACAGGCTGCGAGAGCTCAGAGCTGACTGCAGGATCCTCGTGCTGACCTCGTGCGTCGACCCGACAATGGTCCACCGGATCGTGCAGGACGGTGCCGACGGCTACCAGCTCAAGGACTCACCCTCCGCGTCGCTGGTCGAAGCCGCCCGATCGGTGCTGCGCGGCGAGAACCCGGTCGATCCCCGGGTGACCCGGTCCCTGCTGGGCGCTGGGGACTTGAGCGAGAAGCTCGAGCTGACCGAGCGTGAGCGCGACGTCCTCCGTCTGGTCAGCCTGGGCCTGGCCAACAAGCAGATCGCCTCACGTCTCGACATCAGCGCCAGCACGGTCAAGACGCACCTGAGCAACGCGTTCCAGCGGATCGGTGTCACGGACCGGACGTCCGCAGCGATGTGGGCGCGCACCCACCTCGATACAGAGATCCCCGTGTGACGCGCGCACTCCCGCGACCGCGTTGTCGCGAGCGACTCGTAGGCACGTGTGGGTATGACAGTCCTCGTCGACCGCCGGCCGGGGTGGTGCATCAAGCGACGATCTCATCGAGATCGGCAAGTCCTTCCCTCAACCTCGACCCGAGGTCGGGCCGGCGTCGGTGCCCGCAGTCTCGGCGCCGTGCCCGCCCGTGACGCCGAACACGTGCACCCATCCCAGCCCGCTGCCGCCGAGGCCCAGCGCCGTCACTGCCACGACGGCCGCCACGGCTGTTGCCATGGTGTGCGGCGCCGACGCCGGTCGGTGCCGACCTGACCGTGAGCCCAGGAGCGTGACCGCGCCGGCCAGTGCCACCAGCCCCAGCAGGTCGGCCGCCAGATCAGCCACGCCCACCGCTTCCACCGCTCCCGGCTTGGGGCCGAAGGGGAGCCCGACCCATCGCGAGTAGGCCCACAGCACCAGGGGGGCCAGTGACAACCCAGCGACGAACAGGACAGTCCACCGGTCCGGACGCAACGTCACCAGCACGGCAGCCCCCACCTCGAGTCCCGCAAGCACGACGAAGAACACCCCGGCCGCGAACCACTCCCGGAAGTGTTCGGGCACCACAGCGGCGTGCACCCCAGCTGTGCCCAACAGAGCAGCCATGACCAGCAGACGAACGTCGTCACGACGCGACACCCGACCACGAGCGGCCGCACGTGGCTTTCCCGATCGCGTCGCGGGCATGACCGTTCCGCCGCGCCACGCCCAGCACCAGACCA
Source organism: Marmoricola sp. (assembly GCA_046595715.1). Classification (GTDB taxonomy): domain Bacteria; phylum Actinomycetota; class Actinomycetes; order Propionibacteriales; family Nocardioidaceae; genus Marmoricola. The sequence goes on along the minus strand of JBKJON010000570.1, from coordinate 3,619 downwards.
CGACGACGGCGTTGCCCACCAGCAGCAGCACCGCCCCGACGGCCAGGGCGCGCAGCTGCAGGGAGGCCGTGGCTGCGTCCATCCGGTCCAGGCACGCGCCCGAGCACGACGCGATCATCGCCGGCATTGAGCGCACCTCGTCGACCTCAAGCCGGTAGTCGTAGGCGATGCTGGCGCCGAGCCACACCATTCCGGCGGTCGCACCCGAGCCTCCCAACACCATGAGGCTTCGGACGGTGGCTCGTCGGCCCGTCGGCGGGTGGGGCAGCCGCTGGGACCAGGCCAGAGCCAGCAGGACCAGCACGACGTACACCGGGGACATCAGCACGGACTCACGCACCCAGGAAACGAAGGGGTCGCTCGTACGCAGTATCGAGCCCGTAGCCACACGCACGACGACGACGACCAAGGTGTTGGTGAAGGCGAGAGGCACTGCGAAGCCCAGGACCGCCCCCCACGGGACCCTTGCCCCAGCCCGGGCGGTCAGCCCGGCTGTCACGGGGCGACCGACGACCGGTGCCGGGGCGATGCTCACGGCGTGATCTCCCAGCCGAACATCATCGCGTGGTCCTCGTGCGCGAGGTTGTGGCAGTGGGCGACGTAGGGGCCGACGAAGTCACGGAACCCTCGGTAGACGATCACGGACTCGTTCGGGTCCAGTGCCACCAGGTCTTCCCTCGAGACGTCGTCCGGATGCCCCTTGTCCGGCGTCTTGGTGACGTCCTTGCCGTTGCGCATCACCACCCGGTGTTCCTCCATGTGCAAGTGGAACGGATGGACCCAGCCGCCGCCACCGTTACGGATCTCCCAGAGGTTGAAACTGCCCATCTTCTGCCGGGCCAGCGGGCTCATGCCGGCCGGGTTCTTCAGGCACTGCACCACCTGCTGCGGATCGAACGGCCTGTCGTTGATGAGCCACTCCAGCTCCCCACCGGCCGTACCCCGCTTGACCTCGAAGATGCTTCGGTTGTCCATCATGCTCTGCCAGTTGCTCGGTAGCGGAGGCAGAGGCCGCATCATGCCGGTCGGGATCTCGCTCGCATCGTCGGCGTTGCCGGTGATGATGAACTTGAGCACGGGCACCTTGTACTTGGGGTCCGGCGAGAACCGCGAGGAGTTCGCCCACATCCGTCCGTCGGGCATCTTCATCACGTTGGTCAGGTAGACGACGTCGCCGGGCGAGGTCGGCGAGCCGTCCATATAGCGGCTGAAGTCGATGACCATCTCGCGTCGCTTGGCCGGCCACAGCTCGAAGGAGTCGCGGGTCAGAGCGAAGGGCAGCAGCCCGCCGTCGTCGGCGATCTCCGTGAACTTCATGGACTGCTGCGCATCCGGGATCCGGTACTGGCCCTGGAGCTCGTTGCCGGAGTAGCCCAGTGACGCGGCTGACTGCGGCTCCTTCGTGGAGGACATCAGCTTGAACTCGTAGATCCGGGCGATGGAGGCGTCGAGGAACCGGAAGCGGTACTTGCGGCGTTTGACCTCCATCGTCGGATATGCCGTGCCGTTGACCGTGAAGATGTCGCCGACGAACCCGTGGCTTGGGAAGTGCTTGTAGAAGGTCTTGCCCCACCACTCCGGGTGCTTGGACGGGTTCTTGGCCTCCGGGAACTCACCTGCGGTGTCGTGGATGTCTTGGTGCACGGTGACGCCGTCGTCGAGGCGGCAGTCGAAGAAGGCCAGGGGGACGTCGTAGTCGACGTCGAAGCTGCCGTCCCCGTGGTCGTTGCGGACACCGGGCAGGTGCAGTCCCTGCCGCTCGTCACCCATGTCCTTGCCGTCCTTGGGGTCGTAGATCGGGTAAAGACCGACCAGTCCCTTGTAGACGTTGGCCCCGGTGTGGTCCATGCGGTGGTCGTGGAACCAGAAGAAGCTCTGCTTCTCGGAGTCGTCACCCCCTGCCGGCCAGTTCAGGTAGAGTTGGTCGACCCACTGGCCGTACCGGTAGCCCTCGTGCTTAGGGCCGTAACGCATCGAGTAGTGCGGGTTGCCGTCGCTCTCCGGGGCCGTGTGCGCGTTGTGCAGGTGGATCAGTGCCGAGTAGTCCGGTGCGCCGAAGTCCTGGCGGTCCAGGTTCATGGGGTTCTCGTCGAGACGGTTGACGAACCGCACGATGAGAGGCCGCCCGTACTCGGCGTTGATGCGCGGGCCCGGGAAGGTGCCGTTGAAGCCGTAGATCGTGCTCAGCGGGAGCTTGCGCCTGATGCCGGCGGCGTACACGTTGCCCTTCTCGTCGAATGACTTCGTGGGGCGGCCGCGGGAGTCGATCGGCAGCACGTCGGAACTTGAGAAGGAGTGTTGTCCCAGGACGATGTCGATCTTGTACACCAGGGGGTCCGGGTCGTCCGCGTAGCCCTTCCAGCGCTGGTGCCGCTCGTTGCGCATCGAGTTCTGTTGACCCTCTCCTGGTCCCGGAGCGTTGTCCCAGCTGGTGAACTCCGAGGGTGGGACCGGGCGCAACGCCTCCGGGATTTTCAGCTTGTCCTCGAACGGGCTGAGGATGAGCGGGCTGGTCGGGAAGACCTCGGTGTAGAACACCACGGTCCCGACGATGTCGGCCGCCGCGGCGATGACGCCATCAGGGTTGAGCAGCCCCTTGTCGGCGAGCAGCGGTCCCGCGAAGGCGGCCCCGGTCGCGAGGGTCGCGCCGGTCGCGCCCACGGCGCCGATCCGAAGGATCGAGCGACGCGAGACCCCCTTCGCAGAAGCCATGTCTACGCTCGACGGAGCGAGTTGCTCGGGGACGACGTGGGCTGGTTTTGCTGGGTCATGGTGGTCATAGGTAGGCATGGCGATCCCCGGGTTAGGGTCGGCGCCGGCCCCTGGCGCATCTCGCCCGGCGCGTCGACCCCACCAACGATCTTCTGCTCACCTTGGAAGAATCTTGGCCTCTCGGTCAACCCGTCGCTTGACCCGGACAACTTCTACCAAAGCGCCAGGCGCCGGACTAGACCAGGCGCCGGAGTAGACAGGGCCCGAGGAGAGGGGCCCGCCCTCCACCATGGCGTTGAGGGCGTCACAAGGACTACGGCCGCGGCATACCCCCTCAAGCGGGTCAACGCTGAGCGTCCGAAGTACTAGTACCAATGGACACTGGTGGACGCGCAACTGGCGCACCCAGACTTGCCGCCATGGCAGCCAGGCGTTGACCTACCAGCGTCTGGGACCTTGGCGAAGCCTGCCTCTCCGTGCAGCCGACCTCACGACGGCGACACCACCGACCTCCTTCCCCCGGGAGGCGAGGACTCCCCAGTGAACGCAGTTCACTGGGGAGTCCATGCCTTCCCCTGACAACTCCCGGGACAGTGAACTCAGCGTTTCGACGGCACATGAGAACTGACCCCTCCGGGGCGCTGGGACTGTGGTTTTCGGTGTTTCCGGGCTGAAGCGCTGACGAGTGTCAGCGGGAAACGTGTCGTGACCCTGCCACGACAACGGGCCTGGATCCACCGGCTCCAATCTCGTGATCGTCGCTGAAGGGTTGGTCAGCGAAGCTGCGGGACGGTTTGAACCGGGTCGACCCCTGGCAGCACAGGTTCGTCACCTACGGGTCCAACGACTGGGCGGGGTCGGTGGCCCACTTCGTCGGTCGGCGCCGCGAGTCGCTCGGCGAGCTGGC
>JBKJON010000467.1:0-32152 GCA_046595715.1 Marmoricola sp. | reverse complement strand
GTCACCGATCTCGAGGATGATCGCTGCCCTGTTGGCGCCGACCATCATGGTGAACCCCAATCCGGGTCTGGGATCTCGGTGAGGGGTTCACCATGATGGTCGGCGCCAACAGGGCAGCGATCATCCTCGAGATCGGTGACGTCCAGGGCGTCGAGGCGGTAGTCATCGTTCACGCCATGCCAGCCCGCGAGAAGTTCCTCAGGTGATCGAATGCCCCGCTCTGTAGACGACATCCTCAAGCACGCCGACGAGCTCGCTGCTCGCTTCGAGGGTTACGAACCAGAACCCTCCGACGAGCTGGACCGCGACGCGGTCGCTCTACTCCGCGTAGCCGTGCAGGAGCGCTCGGATGCGGAACGTCATGTTCTCGCAGCGATCCAGAAAGCACGCGAGGCCGGCATGTCCTGGTCGCTGATCGGCACCTTTGTCGGGACATCCGGCGAGGCTGTCCGCCAGAGGTACGGCCACAAGGTCGCCTGAACTTCTCGCGCCGCAAGTCCCGCCCGGTGGCTGCGCCGTGCGTGACGAGCCATGGAGCCGGGAATCGGTGACGACTTTCTCTACTGGCTCAAGCGCGCCTGCGGCGCGAGGGCGCACTGCGGGCGGCGCTGGCGCGCCGTCCTCGCGCACCCCAGGCGGCGTAAGGACATTCACGTCGAAAGACGCCCGCCCCGCTGGGAGACGAGCGCCATCGATCCGAGATGGACGGCGGTCAGGGACCAGAGTCCCACTCACCCTGCTGCCGCCGACCCGATCCCGAAGGATTTGCACGACGACGCCCGGCATCAAGGGCGCAGAGCGTCGCTGCGCGATGGCCTCCGGCCACCCTGGACCCCGGGCATCGCCGAGCAAGAGAGCTGGTTATCGGGTCGGTGGGACTCCCAGGCCTGCTAACGCCCAGTGCTGACCAAGGCCGACACGGAAACGGACCGAACCATCTCCTGACCCACGTCGACGCGGGGGATAGCCTCTGCAGATCCCCGCTGCGGACAGTGGCCCGAGTGCTTTGAATCAGGACTAGCGACGTAGGTTCGACTCCTACCCGGGGAGCGTGAGCACGACGAGCAAGCCAGCCACCCGTAGTGGGACCGTGACCGTGATCGTCCTCGCCGCAGGCGGCGGCACCAGGATGAGGTCCAAGACCATGAAGGTGCTGCACCCCCTCTCGGGCCGCAGCATGATCGGCCACGTCCTCGATGCCGTGGCGGCTCTCGAGCCCCACCGCGTCGTCGCCGTCGTGGGCAACCAGCGCGAGCAGGTCGGTCCGCACATCCTTGGGCTCCTGCCCGGAGCGGTGCTCGCGGTCCAGGAGACCCAGGACGGCACCGGGCACGCCGTCCGCGTCGCCTGGGAGGCCCTCGACCCGGCCGACCGCACCGGCACGGTCCTGGTGGCGTACGGCGACACCCCCCTCCTCGAGGGCGAGAGCCTGTGCGCCTTCGCCGAGGACCACGTGGCCGCCCTTCGAGGGGTCAGCATCCTCTCAGGCGTGGTGGGCGACCCCCATGGCTACGGTCGCGTGCTGCGGGATGCCGCTGGTGAGGTCACGGGCATCGTGGAGCAGAAGGACGCCACCGCCGAGCAGCGGGCGGTCTCGGAGATCAACAGCGGGATCATGGCCTTCGACGCCGGTTTCCTCGACAGCGCCCTGCCGCGGCTCACGAACGACAACGCCAACGACGAGTACTACCTCACCGAGCTGGTGCAGATCGCGCGCGAGGACGGTCTCCGGGTCGGCGCCTTCGCGATCGACGACGTGCTCCAGACCGAGGGGGCCAACGACCGGGCGCAGCTCGCAGCGCTGGCCAGGGAGAAGAACCGCCGCATCCTCGAGGGCTGGATGAGGGCCGGTGTCACGATCATCGACCCCGACACGACGTGGATCGACGTCGACGTCCGCCTCGAGCAGGACGTGACGATCCTGCCCGGCGTCCAGCTGCTCGGCGCGACCGTCGTGGCCGAGGACGCCGTGATCGGACCGGACTGCACGCTCAAGGACGTCGAGGTCGGGGTCGGCGCGCACGTCGTACGCACCCACGGGGAGCTCGCGGTCATCGGCGCGCGAGCCAACGTGGGGCCCTTCACCTACCTGCGTCCCGGAACCGAGCTCGGCGCGGGCGGAAAGATCGGCGGGTTCGTGGAGACCAAGAACGCCCGGATCGGCGACGGGGCCAAGGTGCCCCACCTGTCCTACGTCGGCGACGCCGAGATCGGTGAGGGCACCAACATCGGCGCCGGCACGATCTTCGCCAACTACGACGGCGTGGCCAAGCACCGCACCGTCGTGGGCCGACACGCCCGCACCGCGAGCAACAACACCTTCGTCGCCCCGGTACACATCGGGGACGGCGCCGCCACCGGCGCAGGCAGCGTGATCCGGGAGGACGTGCCGCCAGGCGCGCTGGCGGTGAGCGCCGGTCCCCAGCGCACCATCGAGGGCTGGGCGGCCCGCCGCCGACCCGGCACGGCCCAGGCCGAGGCGGCCGAGGCAGCGGTGCACGCAGCGGCCCCAGAGGCCACGGGCGAGACCGCAGACTGACCGGAGTTCGCCACCACGACGCCGGTGGGCGACAATCAAGTCATTGGCGAGACCCGCACGACCGAGGAGCTGCACAACGTGAGCGGATTGAAGAAGACCACTGAGAAGAACCTGATGGTCTTCAGCGGCAGGGCACACCCGGAGCTCGCCGCGGAGGTCGTCAAGGAGCTCGGCACCGAGCTTGTCCCGACCTCGGCCTACGAGTTCGCCAACTCCGAGATCTATGTGCGCTACGAGGAGTCCGTACGCGGCTCCGACGCCTTCGTGATCCAGAGCCACACGGCGCCGGTGAACGAGTGGATCATGGAGCACCTGATCATGGTCGACGCGCTCAAGCGTGCGTCCGCGAAGCGGATCACCGTGGTGCTGCCGTTCTACGGGTACGCACGTCAGGACAAGAAGCACCGTGGGCGGGAGCCGATCTCCGCCCGGCTGATGGCTGACCTGTTCAAGACCGCGGGCGCCGACCGGCTGATCACCGTCGACCTGCACGCCGATCAGATCCAGGGCTTCTTCGACGGACCCGTGGACCACCTGATGGCGCTGCCGATCCTCGCCGACTACGTCAAGAAGCAGTACGCCGGCCAGAAGCTGGCCGTGGTCTCGCCGGATGCCGGACGGATCAAGGTCGCCGAGCGCTGGTCGGCCCGGCTGGGTGGCGCCCCGCTGGCGTTCATCCACAAGTCCCGGCGCATCGACCGGCCGAACGAGACCGTCGCCAACCGGGTGGTCGGTGACGTCCACGGACGCATGTGCGTGCTGGTCGACGACATGATCGACACCGGCGGCACGATCGTGAACGCGGCCGAGGCCCTGATGAGCGACGGTGCTGCGGGGGTGATCATCGCGGCCACCCACGCGATCCTCTCCGAGCCGGCCATCGACCGCCTGAAGAACTCCTCGGCCGCCGAGGTCATCGTCACCAACACCCTGCCACTGCCCCCCGGGAGCCAGTTCGACAAGCTGACCTGCCTCTCGATCGCCCCGCTCATCTCGCGGGCGATCAAGGAGGTCTTCGAGGACGGCTCGGTCACCTCCATGTTCGACGGGCACGCCTGAGGCTGTCCGATTGGCCTGCCGACTCACCAGTCGCGTAAGATCTCCAAGTTGCCTCGGCGAGGGAGTGGATGCTCCGTGATCGGCGCGGTCGGTTCGTGATGATCACCATGCACCGCGCCCGTCGGCCTGCGGTGCATGTGCTGTCTCCGGCCCTGGCAACCACCTGACTTATTCACCCGTACGACGTTCCGAGGAGCACCCACATCATGGCTGAGAAGACCGAAGAGAAGATCAAGGCCGAGACCCGCACCGAGTTCGGCAAGGGCGCGGCCCGCCGCATCCGCCGCGACGACAAGGTGCCCGCAGTCATCTACGGCCACGGGAACGACCCGCAGCACATCACCCTCCCGGGCCACGACACGATGATGGCGCTCAAGCGCGGCGGCTCCAACGCGCTGCTCTACATCGACGTCGAGGGCACCGAGGTCCTCGCGCTGACCAAGCAGGTCCAGTCAGACCCGATCAAGGGCTTCCTCGAGCACCTCGACTTCGTCGAGGTCAAGAAGGGTGAGAAGGTCACTGTCGACATCCCGATCCACGTCACCGGTGAGGCAAGGTCCGACGCCATGGTCGTCTTGGACCTGAACGTCGTCAGCGTCGAGGCCGAGGCCACCAACATCCCCGACTTCATCGAGATCTCCGTCGAGGGCGCTTTGGCCGGCTTCCACGTCCTCGCCAAGGACCTCAACCTGCCCACGGGCTCGCTGCTGCTCACCGACGACGACGCGCTGGTCGTCAACGTCGTGCACGCGCCGACCGCCGAAGAGGTGGAGGCCGAGCTCGAGGAGGCCGAGGCCGAGGTCGGCATCGAGCGCGACGAGTCCGCGGAGTCCGAGGCTGCCGAGGGCGACTCCGAGACCGCCGAGGGCGACTCCGAGTCCGACTCCGACAGCTGACCCGCCCCTTTGTGAGCGAGCCTGCTGTGACCGGGTCCGGCCCGGAGTCGGAGGTGTGGCTGGTCGTTGGGCTGGGCAACCCCGGCCCGACGTACGCCGGCAACCGGCACAACATCGGCTACATGGTCAACGACGAGCTGGCGCGCCGGCTAGGGAGCGGCTGGCGCTCGCACAAGTCGGGTCGCGCCGACGTCGTCGAAGGACGACTCGGTGCTCCCGGCTCGGCTTCGCCCCGGCTGGTCCTGGGTCGGCCTCGCTGCTTCATGAACGAGGCCGGCGGCCCGGTCAAGGCGCTGGCGACCTTCTACAAGGTGCCGGTGGGCCGGATCATCGCGATCCACGACGAGCTCGACATCGACTTCGCGACGTTGCGGACCAAGCTCGGCGGGGGAGACAACGGCCACAACGGGCTCAAGTCCATGCGCTCCTCACTCGGCAGTGGCGACTTCTACCGCGTGCGCGCCGGGATCGGCCGTCCTCCCGGACGACAGAGCCCCGCGGACTTCGTGCTGGCGAACTACGGCTCGACCGAGCGCAAGGAGCTGCCGTTCCAGATCGACAGCGCCGCTGACGCGGTCGAGTCGCTGATCGCTGACGGCCTCGAGCTCACCCAGCAGCGCTTCAACCGCTGACCTCACAAGGTGGGCGTCGTGCGGAGCACCGCGGCGTACTTCTCGAGCTTGTCTCCGGTGAGGTGCCAGGGAGCCGCGCTGTTCAGCGTGGAGTTGAAGTAGGTGAAGGCGACGCCGTCGTAGGCTCGCAGCGCATTCCACGTCCGCTGCATCCACGCCGGGTCCGCCTCGGCGGAGAGGTCGGACTGTCCGGTCTCGGCGAGCCCCCAGGCGAGGTCGTGGTCCCGGGCAAAGCGGCGGAACTTCGAGAAGTAGCTGTACTCGAACGCGGTGCGCTTGAGACGGAGCCTCCCGTTTTTCTCAACGCCGTACTTGTCGTAGACGTCGAAGCCGACGAGGTCGATCTTGGTGCCCTCGGGCCAGAGCGAGGTCAGGGAGTACTTCGGCTGGCCGTAGAGCTGGTTGTAGCCGGTGAGGATGATGGTGTAGGCGACGTTCGTGGCGCCAGCCCGCACGAGTGGCGCGAGTCTGGCCTGCAGGGCAGTCCAGTCCTCGATGCTCCCCTCGGGGTCACCTTCAGGCTCGTGGTGGAAGGCCACCCACACCGGGCCGTCGAGCTTCGAGAGCCTGCGGGCCATCTCGCGTGCCCAGTCGTCGCCAGCGCCCTCGCGCATCTCCGCCCAGGGGTGGGGCAGCTTGAAGCTGATCCAGGGGAGCCGGTTCTGAGCGAGGTCGTCGCGTGCGGTGGCCACTGCCTCGGACACCTGGTCGGGACCCCAGTAGGTGCGGTGAAGACCGAGACGGTGCCCCATTGAGCGCTCCCAGGCAAGGGGATCGGTGTTGGAGCGGTAGGCCGCCCCCAACAGTGCGCTGCAGCGGGGGATGCCGCGCTCGGTGTAGCGGCACCCGTCGCTGAGGATCTGCAGCGCCCGACGCTTCGGTGCCGACGTCGGCACCGGACCCATCCGGGTCCCGGGGGCGGCTATCTGGGTAGCGAACGACAAGGCGGCGCTGAAGAGAGCCTCGGACGTGCTGGCCGCCTCGGTGTCGGCCTTGGGTTCAGCGGCCGAGCAGGCCGGGGCCAGCAGGCACAGCACGGCGACGAGACCAGTCAGTCTGGCCTTGGCGCCAGTGGTCATCTATCCAGCCGGAGGAAGACGTTGTCCATGGCGCCGTTGAACTGGTCGGAGTTGCCTGCCACCGCCCGCCCCGAGTGGCTGACCTTGCCGCCCAGGGCCAACGGAGTGCTGTCGACGGCGTCGACCACTCCTGTGGCTCCAGTCTGCGAGGTGCGCTGGACGACACCGTCGACGGTGCCGATCGCCAGGGTGAGCCCGCCTTGGGTTCGGGTGCAGGAGACGCGGTACCAGGTGGCCGGCTTGATCGGCATGGTCGAGCGAACGAAGACCGCCCCGGCCTTGCCGACGACACGGCAGGACGCCCTGGCGTGATCGACCTGGATCTTGTACTGCGCCGGGTCAGCGGATAGTCCGCGTTGGACGAGGTTGTTGCCGTTGTCCTGGGCGGTGCCCTCGGACACCTTGTCGAGGGTGAAGTCGGCGCCGAAGGTGAATTTCCTCCGACCGGGAGAGAGCGCATCCTTCCCGGCCGGGGAGGTGGCCGTGACCACCACCCGCTGCGGGTAGTTGGTGGCGTACCTCGGGAACCGGGCTGCGTAGCCGCCTCCGCGCCCGGCCACGGTGCGCAGGGTCCCGCCACCCGCGGTCGAGACCCTGGTGTCCACGTGGGAGGAGCCGCCGTTCTCCACCACCAGCGCGCCGGTGCCGGTGCGCTGGGCACTACCGAGGTCGTCGAAGTGGAGGCTGAAGATCGTCGCGGCGGTGGTCGCAGCCATCGCCTGCCCGAGCACAAGACCGGACGAGGCGAGTGTCGCGACCAGTAGGCAGGTCTGGACTGTCCGTCGGCTGGTTGTGCGCATGTTCATCTCCTGGAGGCTCGGCGTCGGCGTTGCACGGTCTTGGTTGCCAGGGTGGCGGTGACCACCGCCCCGCGGATGTAGCGCGGACCGAGCCGGGTGGGGGCCTGCGCGACGCGGGCAATCCACTCGAGGCCGGACCGGCGCAACAGTCGGGGGGCACGCTTCTCGTCGCCGACCAGGTGCCCGAACCATCCGCCGCAGGTGAGCATGAGTCCAGAAGGCAGCGCGGCGCGATGTTCCTCGCACCACACCATCTCGCGGGGGGCCCCGAGGCCGATGATCGTCACGTCCGGGTCGGCCGCGCGAAGCTCGGCCAGCGGCGCGGCCCAGCTGTCGTGGTAGCCGTGATCGACGTGGACGACCTCGGCGACCCCGGCCGTTACGAGGACTTCCTTCGCACGGGCGGCCAGACCAGGGGGACCACCGATGAGGGCGACCCGAGGCAACCGTCCGGTTTTCTCGGTGAAGCTACGCAGGACCTCCCAGCCGAGGTCGGTCGTAGGTGTGCGCTCGACGTGGCAGGCGCCGGCGAGCTTAGCCAGCCAGACGACCGATCCTCCGTCGGCATAGACGACGTCGGCCCGGCGCATGGCTGTGACGAAGTCACGATCGCGCCTGGCGTTCAGCCCACCGACGTGCAGCGCGAAGGCGAAGGCCGGCCTGTCGTGCTCGGGCAGGCTCAGCTCCACCATCTTCTCGATCAGCGTCGCCCTGCGGAGGTCGCTCACCCAGAAGGGGCCGACCTCTACCTCGGATGCCTGAACGTATGTCGTCATGGTGCTCCCGGGCCGGGCGTCACTGAGGGGCAATGACGACGGAGAACTGAACTGTCCTCCCGACCGAGCTGCTGGTCGTGGCGGTTCGTCCAGCTGCGTTGCCGGACCCCACCGGGCCGTTCGAGTCCCCGAGGATGGCGCTCACCTTACCTCCCCCGCTCGCCGCACCGGAGGCCCGCTGGGTGCTGGTCGCTGGAGGCGACCAGGTGATGTCCCCAGAGGACTTCTCGCTCCAGGCGCTGACCAGCCAGGAGCCCTGGCCGCTGACCGGGACACTCGGGGTGGTGTGGCTGGTGGCGCCGGAGTTCACCACGTCGCTGGCCGAGGCCGTGACCGTTGATGTCGCCCCACCGGAGCCGCGGTAGGCCGCGAGCGTGAGTGTCGACTTCGCGTAGGCGCTCGTCGAGACGCTCACGTCGGACCCGGCGTCGGAGGCACTTGCGGTGCGGGTCCAGGCACGGCCACGGATCCCGTTGCCGTCCTTCGACTCGAGCAGGGTCCAGCCGGCCACGCTGTCATCGATGGTGGAGTTGGTGGAGTTGGTGGTCAGGAACATCACCAGGGTGTCACCAGCCTGGACACTGTTCGGCACAGTGACTGTGTGGGTGCTCCGGTTGCCATCGGTAGCGGCCGCCCCGACGTACTGCAGCGCGGCCTGCGCGGTCGAGCTCGCCGTGACCTGACGTGTGGTGCTGTCGGTCGCCGTGCCGTCGCTGACGGTCACGGTGACGGTGCGCTGGCCCGCCGTGCCGTAGGTGTGGGAAGGCGAGACCCCGGTGCCGGCCGCGCCGTCACCGAAGTTCCACGCGTAGGTGAGGGAGTCACCGTCCGGGTCGGAGGACCCGGCTGCGTCGAAGGAGCAGACCAGCTGGTCGCACGACGACGTGAACGACGCAGCCGGCACCTGGTTCACCTTGGTGACGGTCACGTCCTGGGTGGTCGTGGCGGTCGAGCCGTTGCTGGTCGTGATCGTCAGCTTGGTCTCACGGGTGCCGGACGTGGCGTAGGCGTGCGAGGGGCTCACGCCGTTCGCCGTGCCGCCGTCGCCGAAGGTCCAGGCGTACGACGTGATGCTCGCACCGGGCGCAGACGAGCCGGACGCGTCGAAGTCGCAGTTCAGGCTTGTGCAGATCGCGGTGAAGTCCGCGATCGGCGGTTGGCCTGCCCCGGCGCCGCTGGCGTCCTGGAACAGGAACAGCGTCCTGGCGGACCAGACATTGGTGTCGATCCCCGGGCCGGAGACCTTGGACGCCGTGCCCCCCACGGGAGCACCAGCGAGGGGGCCGTTCTGCCAGTCGAGCCGGTTGAGTGAGCCGTCCGGCTTGGCCCAGAACAGCTTGCTGCCCGTGCTGAACATGCCCCGCACCTGGGAGAAGTCGATGCCGGTGACGTTCTCACTGGCCACGAAGCGCTTGGATCCGACGACGTCGCTCTCCGGGGTGAAGTAACGGTAGAAGAGCTGGGCCGAACCACTTCGGGTGAAGTAGAGGCGTCCCGAGTCGTAGAACATGCCGGTGGCCGACTGGATGTCGTTCTTCCAGTCGAGCAGGGGCGTGAGCTCGTCCTGGGTGTTCACGTCCACGGGGGTGCCGTACGACGATCCGTTGAAGCTGCGACGGGTGAAGGTGCCGTCCGAGGGGGCGGCGTAGAGCTGTCCGTTCAACATGAAGGCGCCGCGCACCTGGTTCCAGTCAAGGCCACCCGTCGGCACGACCATCGAGGCGCCGACGACGCCATTGTTGTAGGAGCGACGCACGATGGTCGACTCCGGCGCCGGGCCGAGGTCGGTACGGACGATCTCGATACCGTTGACAAGGGGGTTCTCGACCACGTGGGTCAGGTCGATGTCGACGTTGCCGTCACTGGTGATGTTGGCCGTGCGCACGGTGCCGACGTTGTGGCCGACACTGCCTGCGATGTCGTAGTCGTCCAGCAGAAGGGTGCCCTCGACATCGACGTCGAACTTGCGCTGACCGACCTGTGAGGTGCACCCACACCGGTTCGCGAAGTAGAGCCGCACCTGGAGCGGAGTACCGGCGGCGACCGGGAAGTTCCAGGACTGCTCGACGCCGTCGTTGGGGTCCCAGAGCTCACTGTCGAAGATCGCGCGCGGAGTGCCAGCGGGGACGTCGGCGGTGACGCTGCCGACGGGGGAGTAGCCCGCCCGGTTCCCGACCGCGTTGTGGAAGGGGCTGGGAGAGGCAGCAGTGTCCGCGGCCCAGTCGATGCCGGTGTTGGCCGCGAGGTCCGGCCCACCTGCGTTGACCCGGTAGAGGACGCTCGGGTCGGTGTCGGCGCCGAGCCCGCCTGCTACGTAGATGTCGTTGGGCAGCCTGGGGGTGGCCACGGCTGGGATCACGGCGCCGTTGAGGGGCAGGAGCGCGATCCGGCCCTTGTAGATGTAGCTGCCGATGCGGTCGGTGTCCGAGGCGACCCAGAGGCCGCGGGAAGTGACGAGGAAGTCGAAGACGCCGACGCCGCGGGTGCGGGTGGGGTTCCAGGAGAGGGGTAGGCCGTTGGCCGGGTCGAGCGCCGCGATGCCGGGACGGGGCACGGCACCGGGGCCGGGACTGTCGCCAGCGAACGGGTTGTTCTGCCAGCGAGCGTGTCCGCCGGTGTAGACGACCGAGTCGGTGATCTCGACGGCGTACGTCGTGTCGCCGCCGGTGTAGTCGACCCACGACGGCTTGATGCCGGTCCCTGTCGAGCCGGTCTCCCAGCGGGCGGTGGTGTCACAGGCGGACTCGGCGCCGCCGTAGGCGCCCGTGGTGGAGATGACGAAGAAGGAGCCGTCGGGGGAGAAGTCCAGGTCGCGCATGTAGCTGTCGAAGGACCGCGAGCAGGTCGACTCGTAGAAGCTGGTCTGGAAATTGGCCTGCGCTGCCGCGGAGCCGCTCAGGTCGAGCATGAACATCTGGTGGTTGGTGATCGCGTCGAGGGTGTCGAAGTTACCGATCGCGATCAGTCGCGAGCCGCCCGCCGAGATGTCGATCTTGGAGACGGTCGTGTAGCCGCCGTTGTGGACACCCGCGACGGAGAGACGCATGTAGGTGAGGAAGGCGCCGGTGGCGGGGTCGACCGTGGCAAGACCTTTCTGGGCGTTGCCGTTCACGTGGGTGAAGGCGCCGGCCAGCCAGAGGCGGCCGTCCTTGAGACGCAGGTCCTTGACGGTGCCGGTGACCCTGCCAGCGTTGAACTGCGTGAGGACCGCGCCGTCCGAGACCCGGACCCGCGCGACATTGGAGCGCGCCACGCCGCCGATGCTGCTGAAGGACCCGGCCACGTAGACGGAGGAGCCGTCGCCGGAGGGGATCACGGTCGTGATGGCGCCGTTGGGCTCGGGCAGGAACGTGCTGCTGATCTCCCCGGTGGTGGCGTCGAAGGCCAGCAGGCGGTTGCGAGTCAGCTGGGTCTGGCTGTTGTCGTTGCGAGCCAGGGTGAAGGTGCCACCGAGCACCATCGTGCCGCCGACCTGGGCGATCGAGTAGACGCCGCCGTTCAGGACGTGCGGCGTTCCTGCTGCGGGAGTCGTGGCAGCGAGCCGCCCCTGCGGTGAATCGGCCGCCTGGGCGCTCGGCGCCATCGGGACGAGGAGCCCCAGGACTCCGACGACGACCGACACTGCACAGATCATTGCTCGACGCACAACGCGCCTCCCTTTGGCTTTTTGCCTGGTGGAACCTAAAAATCTCGCTTTGCAACAAGAACCGACGTTATGCGCTCCGGGGTCGCGGACCCTGCTAGCGGTCTAGCCCCACGACACCGGCTCCTGGTGTCGTGGGGCCGGACCGTGCTACTGCGCTGCGATGACCACAGAGAACATGGCTGCCCGCGACGTGGAGGCGCCGGCGTCGGTGGTGAGGCCGCCGCGCAAACCGGGCGCGACCGGCTGGTCAGAGTCGACGAGGGTGGCGCTGATCGTGCCCGACCCCGTCCCCACGGAGCCGGAGCGCGGCGCCTGACCGGCCGGGGTGGAGAACGCGGCGACGCCAGACGTCTTCGCTCCCCAGTAGCTGACCAGCCACGAGGACGGACCCGCGACGTCGACCTGCGGCGACGTGAGCTGCTGGGCGGCACTCGTGCTGAAGGCCTGGGCGCTGTCGGCGACCGTGAGCATGCTGCCGGCCGAGGCACGGTACGCCGCCACGGTCAGGTCGGACTTCGTCGCGCCGGAGCTCGCTACGGCGATGTTCCCATTCAGATCGCCGGCCGTGGCGGTCCTGGTCCAGACTCGAGCCTGGAGGCCATCGACGTTCCCGGACCTCACCTCGGTCCAGCCGGCAGGTGCACCGAGCGTGACGTTGGTCGAGTTGATCGTCAAGAACAGGAGCAGGGTGTCGCCGACCTGGGTGGCGCCGGGCACCGCGACCGTGTGGTTGGAGCGGTTCCCGTTGGTGCTGGCTGCGGCGACGAAACCGACGCTGGCTCGGGTGGCCTTGACGGACTTCGTCGCGGTGCCGGCGCCGCCGTCGTTGTCGGTGACGCGCAGTGTGACGTCGCGGGTTCCCGCCGCGTCGAAGGTGTGGCCGACGATGCTGCCGGAGGCCGTGGTGCCGTCGCCGAAGCTCCACTCGTAGCTCGCCACGGTCCCGTCGGGATCGGTCGAGCCGGTGGCGTCGAACGAGCACACCAAGGTGTTGCACGAGTAGGTGAAGCCGGCCACGGGCACCTGGTTGACGCGGGTCACCTGAACGGCCCTGGTCGTGGTCGAGGTGAGTCCTTTGCTCGAGGTCACCGTGAGCGACACCTGGAAGCTACCGGTGACGCTGAACGCGTGGGAGGGGCTGGCCTCGGTGCTGGTGGCGCCGTCACCGAAGTCCCACGACCGACCGGTGATCGTCCCCGACGTGGAGGTGGAGGTGCTCGAGTCGAAGGTGCAGGTCAGGCTGGTGCAGGTGCTGGTGAAGCCGGCGACGGGCGCCGCGGAGGGGCCGTCGCCGTCGGCGTCCTGGAAGAGGAACAGCGCGCGGGGTGAGCCCCAGCTGTAGCCGTCCACGGTCGGGCTGGAGACGACGGCGGCCACGCCGGGCACGGGTGCTCCGGACTGGGCACCCTGGGTCCAGCCAAGCTTGCGGAGGTCGTTGGACGGGGTCGACCAGTACAGGTTGCCGTCGGCGGTGAACATGCCGCGGACCTGGCCGAAGTCGATGCCGGCGACGTTGGTGCTGGCGGTCAGACGCTGGGCGCCGACGACCTTGCTCTCCGGCGTGAAGTAGCGGTAGTAGAGCGTGGAGGAGCCGCTCTTGGTGAAGTAGAGACGACCCGAGTCGTAGAAGAGGCCGGTCATCGTCGAGACGTCCGAGCTCCAGTCGGTGAGCGCCGTCAGCTTGCTGGACGTGTCGACGGCCTCGGCGACGCCGTAGCTCGTGCCGTTGAAGGTACGGCGGTCGAAGGTGCCGTTGGACCAGGCGACGTACAGGTAGCCGTTGAGCATGAAGGCGCCACGGACGTTGTTGGTCGTCAGGGTGCCGGTCGGCACGTTCTGGGCGGCGGTGAGCGCGCTGCCGTTGTAAGAGCGACGGGCGATGCCGCCGGTCAGCTGCTTGACGTTGTAGACGTCGTTCGGCAGCGAAGGCGTCTTGACACCCGGGAACGAGGTGCCACCGGTCGGCAGCAGCGCGATCCGTGAGCGTAGGTAGTTGGCACCGATGCGGGTGGTGTCGGAGGCGACCCAGAGGCCCTGCTCGTTGACGAGGAAGTCGAAGACACCGACGCCGCGGTCACGGGTGGGGTTCCACGACAGGGGCAGGCCGTTGATCGGATCGAGAGCCGCGATGCCGGGACGCGGGACCGCACCCGGGCCGGGCCTGTCGGCCGCGAAGGGGTTGTTCTGCCAGCGGGCGTGGCCGCCCGTGTAGACGACCGAGTCCGTGATCTCGACGGAGTACGTCGTGTCGCCGCCGGTGTTGTTGACCCACGAGGGCTTGAGGGTGGAACCCGTCGACCCGGTCTCGAAGCGGGCGGTGCTGTCGCATGCGATGCCGGCGCCGCCGTACGCGCCGGTCGTGGCGACGACGAAGAAGCTGCCGTCGGGGGAGAAGTCGAGGTCGCGCATGTAGCTGTTGAAGGAGCTCGAGCAGGCGGTCTGGTAGAAGGCGGACTGCCAGTTGGCGGTGGCCGACGCCGCGCCGGTGAGGTCGAGCATCAGCATCTGGTGGTGCTTGCTGGCGTCGATCGCGTCGAAGTTGCCGAGCGCGATGAGACGGGTGCCCTGGGGGTTGATGTCGATCTTCTGCACGGTGGTGGTGCCGCCGTTGTGCACCCCGGAGATGACCTGCCTGAAGAAGGCGTCGAACTTGCCGGTGACCGGGTTGACCGTCGCCAGGGCCCTTTGTGCCTTGCCCGCGACGTGGGTGAACGCGCCGGCGAGCCACAGACGGTTGTTGGACAGGCGAAGGTCCAGGACCCGGCCGTCGACGGTGGCAGGGTTGAACGTGGAGACCAGCGAACCATCGGCCACGTTGACCTGCGCGAGGTTCTTCACGGCGGCACCGGCGATGGTGGAGAAGGAGCCACCGACGTAGACCGACTTGCGGTCGGCGGCCGGGAGGACCACCTCGACGTCGCCGTTCGGGTTGGGCAGGAACGTGCTGCTGATCTTCTTCGTGGTGAGGTCGAAGGCGACGAGGTGGGAGCGGGCGATCACGTCGGCTGAGTCGTTGTTGCGCGTCTGGGTGAACGTGCCACCGAGGATGATCGTGTTCCCGACCTGGGCGATCGTGCTGACCCGACCGTCGAGGACGTGCGGGGTGCCGGCGACGGGCACGTCCTTGACCAGGCTGCCCGGTCCGTAGCTGGCCGAGGTGGCTGCGGTGGTGCCTGCGGCCAGTCCTGCGGCTGCGATGAGAAGAGTGAGTAGAACGACGGTGATTCGCCGCATGTCAGTGTGCCCCTTTTAGTCCTGCCGATGAAGCCGACCCCCCCGGGGCAGCACCCAAAGAGTAGGTTTCAAAGACGACGCCGACTATTAGGGTGATTTGTCGGTCTAGTCCACCGAGAGGGCGTTGATCCCGTAGCCGAGCTCCTTGAGCCAGGCGTTTCCTTGGGCGATGGCCTCGTCGTAGAGCGGGTAGCCAGGGGAGGGACGACTCGAGTCCACGTCGATGCGCCGGGCGGCCTGCTGGAACCGGCCGAGGGCGATGGACCCGTTGCAGCCGGCCGCGTCCTTCTGGATCGTGCCGAGCCTGGCCACGAAGGCGCCGGTGTAGGTCGAGTGGTCGCCGCGGCTGATGGATCCGTAGACCCGCCCCCAGTCACGCACGACGAGACTGAGCTGCCGGCGCTTGAGGCTGCACTCCTCGGACCCCACGGCGCCTGCGACCGGACGAGGCGATGATGAAGTGGTCGCCTTCGGCTCGACGGCACTTCCCGAGGCGCCGGAACCGTTGTCCGAGCATCCCGTCGCCATTGCCGCAAGCAGGAGTGTTCCTGTGAACGCACGGACCAGCATCGTCGACATCGGTTGATCCTAGACAGGTGTCCTTGCGGGGCCCGGGGGCACAGCGGGGTACCAAACTGGGCCTTTGGCGCGGACAGGGCGCCAGACGTTCTATCCTTGCCCCTGTTCTGTGGTGCACAGCGAGAGGGCCGTTTCGGTGACAGTGGTGCTGCCCGCCCCTGACTCGGGGCTCGAATCGCGTGAGCAGCGCGCACCCAGAGCGCGGCGTCGGCTCCCCACGCACTGGCCACTCACGGTGTCGCTGCTGGGGTTTCCACTCTGGTGGGCGCTGGGTCTTCGGACCATCCTGCCGATGGTGCTGGCCCTTGTCATGGCCGACCAGCTGCTGCGTCGTCGCAAGTTGGCCCTGCCGAGGGGTTTCGCCATCTGGGTGTTGTTCCTGGTCTGGTTCGCGCTCGGTGTCTTCGTCTTGTGGGCCGATGCCCCGTTCGCGGTGCCCGGCGGTGGTGCCTCGAGGCTTCTCGTCTTCGGCTATCGCGGTGCCTGGTACCTCACGTGCACGATCGCGCTGCTCTGGGTGGCCAACCTCACGGAGAAGGAGCTGTCCACCCGCTGGGTGTTCCAGCTCCTGGGCTACATGTTCGTGGTCACGACGCTCGGTGGACTTGTCGGTGTGATCGCTCCCTCCATCGAGTTCACCTCGCTGGTCGAGATGCTCCTGCCGCGCGGTCTCCGGTCGAACTCGCTCATCCAGTCCATGACGCATCCAGCCGTCGCGGACATCCAGAACGTCCTCGGGCGACCCGAAGCCAGACCCAAGGCGC
Source organism: Marmoricola sp. (assembly GCA_046595715.1). GTDB lineage: Bacteria > Actinomycetota > Actinomycetes > Propionibacteriales > Nocardioidaceae > Marmoricola. The sequence continues at coordinate 16,148 of JBKJON010000467.1, read as the reverse complement.
CGTTCCCGTTCGCCAACTCGTGGGGCAGCAACCTCGCCCTCTTCCTGCCGTTCTTCCTGGTCGCCTGGTTCCGTGACGGGAGACGTTGGCAAAAGTTCGCGACACCGGTGATCCTCGGTCTGTCGCTGATCCCGATCGTCTACTCGCTCAACCGCGGCCTGTGGATCTGCCTGGTCATCGGAGCCCTCGGCTTCGTGCTGCTGCAGCTCAGTCGCGGCGAACCGGCAGCAGGGCTGGTGACGATCGGTCTGCTGGCCACGGCCACCCTGGTCTTCGCGCTCAGCCCGCTCGGGACCGTCTTCCAGGAGCGTCTCGACCACCAGCACAGCAACGACCGTCGTGGCCAGCTGCTGTCGCAGACCGTGCAAAGCACCGTCGACGGGTCTCCGCTCGTGGGCTTCGGCAGCACCCGTGACGTCCAGGGCAGCTTCGCCTCGATCGCGGGCGCCTCGACGCCCGACTGCGGTGCGTGCGGCGTACCGCCCCTGGGCACGCAGGGGCACCTGTGGCTGGTGATCTTCTCCCAGGGGATCGGCGGCGTCGTCCTGTTCCTCACGTTCTTCGCCATGGCGTTGTCGCGGTGCTGGCGCTGCCGAACACCGGTGGAGACGCTGTGCACCTTCGTCCTGGTCTTCTTCGCGAGCCTCCTCCCCGTCTACGACACGCTGGGCACTCCACTGCTGACCGTCATGCTGACGATCGGACTGGTGGCCCGTGAGCAGCTGGGCAGGGGCCGGCCGGGCTCGGTGCAGTACGTCGCTCCCTCGCTCCGGCGGTTGCGCGGCAGGCTCCCCTATGTGGCGGCTCTGATGGCGGTGGGCGCGGTGGCGGGCGGCGTGGTCGCCGCGGCGGCACCCGTCGAGTACTCGACCCGGATCTCGATCCTGCTCGCTCCCTCGCCCGTCGCGCTGAACAGGACCGGCAGCGACGACGGCTCTACCGAAACCAAGGACGTGACCATCGACACCGAGGCCGCCCTGCTGGTCTCGCGGGAGTCCTTGAGCCGGGTGCTGGGGAGCTCCGACGCCGAGGACCTCAAGGAGCTCCGCAACCGGATCAGGGTCACGGCCGTCCCCAACACACGTGTGCTCCTGGTCGAGGTGCGCAACCAGAGCGCTGCTCGCTCCGCGGAGCAGGCTTCGAGCCTGGCGCGGTCCTATCTGAGGACCCGGAGTGGCTACCTCTCGAGCCGCCGCGACCAGGCGCTCGCACTGCTGCGCGAACAGCTCACCAAGTCCCAGGTGTCGGTCGGCGGCACGGTGTCCGGCGGCGCCGCCCGGGCAGGCCTGGAGCGCGCAGTGACCTCGATCCTGCTCACGCCGACCACGGCAGGCCAGGTGATGCGGACCCGGGTGCCGGCCGTCGTACGCCGTCAGATCGAGGTTCCCGTCGCCAGCGGCGCCGCCATCGGCCTTGCAGCCGCTGCGGTGCTGTTCGCAGCCTTCCCCGGCTGGAGACCGGTGCGACCAAGGCGGAAGAGGTCGTGAACCAGCCGGCCACCGCACAGGCCGGACGTCCGCGTGAGATCTGGACGCGCCTCACCGTCGACCCCTTCGCCACCCCGCTGGCCAGCTGGCTGTCCCGCTCGCGTCACGTGACGCCCAACCGGGTCACAGGCGTGGCGATCCTGCTGGCCATCGGCTCAGCCGCCAGCTTCGTCCTGGATCTCTACCCGTTGGGCGGGGTCCTGTTCCTGCTGCGTTTCTTCGTCGACTGTCTGGACGGGAAGGTGGCACGCGCCCAGGGGACCAGCTCCACCCGGGGCGCCGTGCTCGACCTGGCGGCTGACGTGGGTGGGATCGCCCTCGTCGTGGCCGCCCTTTCGTGGTCCCTGCTGCGCCACGACGACGTCGCGCTGGTCGTTCCGGTGGGTCTGCTCGGCGCCATGGTCTTCTACAACTGGGCACTCGCCTCCCGCAAGCAGCTGGCAGGGGCCTTGGGACTCGGTGACGGCGGTGCAGACCACACCCGGTCCGTGAACGTGCCGATCCTGCGGCAGTGGGTGGAGTTCTGCCGCCGACTCAACATGTCGCCGGTACCGTGGGCGCTCGAGGCCGAGATCGGGATGCTCGGACTGGCGCCGATCTTCCTCCCCTCCGACTGGGTCGGGGTGGGCCTTGCAGTGGGCTTCGCCTTCTACCTGGTGGCCGACGGGGTGAACATGCTCCGTCTCTGGCGAGTCGCCGGACTGACCGACGAGAACCGACTGACCACGACGCAGGATGGTGCCTGAAGCGATGACCGACACGACTCCCGAGCCGCGGGCGGCCCTTCCTCGCGTCGACGTGGTGGTTGCCACACGTCACCGGCCTGCGCTCCTCAAGCTCGCCCTGGACGCGATCTGGGACCAGAACTACGCCGGCGAGATCGTCTGCACCGTGGTCTTCGACCAGTCCGAACCCGACGAGGGCGTGGCCCGCACGAGTCCCAACCGGACGATCCGGTTCATCACCAATGATCGCTCACCGGGCCTGGCGGGTGCCCGCAACTCCGGCATCCTGTCCGGGACGGGGGAGTTGGTCGCCTTCTGTGACGACGACGACGAGTGGCTGCCGACCAAGGTCGAGAAGCAGGTCAAGACCCTTGTGGGCTCCGACGCTCTCACCTCAGTCACCGGCATCATTGTGATGTACGCCGACCACGAGGTACCCCGCGTCCCGAGGGTCGAGGACATGACCCTCAAGCAGCTGGTGCGCAACCGGGTGATGGAGGCGCACCCCTCGACGGTGATGGTCCGCCGCGGGGCGCTGGTCGGTCCCATCGGACTTGTCGACGAGGAGCTGCCCGGCAGCTACGGCGAGGACTTCGACTGGATCATCCGAGCGGCGCAGGCCGGCGGGTTCGCGGTCGTCACGGAGGCGCTGGTGAAGGTGCGCTGGGGACAGTCGATGTTCTCCCAGCGTTGGCAGGTCATCGTCGACTCGATCGACTACAGCCTCGCCAAGCACACGGTCTTCCACGAGGACCCACAGGCTCTGGGGAGACTCTTCGGTCGCAAGGCCTTCGCGCTGGCGGCCCAAGGCAAGACACGACCCGCGCTGCGACAGGTCTACCGGACGGTGCGGGTCAACCCGCGTGAGCGTCGGGCCTACCTTGCCGGCGCCGTCGCACTGCATGTCGTCTCCGCCGAGCGGCTGATGCGTATCGCTCACTCCCGGGGTCACGGCATCTGAGGCTCAGGGCCCGATCCCTCTGGAGCCCCGCGCGAGACAGTCGCACGCTCAACGACCTCGACCTCACGGCTATCCGCCTCGTTGGTCACCCGCGGACGCAGATCTTCGCGATCCGGGCGGGGTCCACGGGCTGTCCCTGACGTTGTCGAGGGGGTTTGCCACGCCGACAACGTCAGGATTCCCCGGCCGGCCGGGGAGCAGTCCTCCCGTCGCTTCGGGGGCGGCAGGCACCCTGCGCCGCGGCGTACGCCCACGCCGTCGCACCCCCGGCTCTGGCGTGCCCTGAACTCTCCGCGCCGCTGGCAGTACCGGTGACCGGCGGGCTCCTCCGCGGGGAAACCTGGGAAAACTGGATCAAACGGTGAAATGTCCGTTTTAAACACGTATGGTGGTTTTGTCGATGGGCCGCCCAACACGTCGTGGGTGGTGCCTCGGACCAGTCCAGTGTGCCGGTCTACCCCTCCAGGAATACACATGTCGAATCGAATCACGCCCAGGAACGCGTTGGCGACGGCCCTTCTCCTCCCCCTCGTCGCTTCGGTCGGGATCGGAGCCTCCGCACCCTCGAGTGGCGCGGTGACTCGCACACAGACGGCACACCACGGCACGTTCGAAGCCGGCCGGACCGGCTGGGTCGCCACGTCCCCTCGCACCCATGTCAAGGTCGTCAAGAGGGGGCAGGGGGGAAGCAAGGCCCTCATGCTGTCGAATGGCCGCAGCGGTCCAGCCTCGTTCAGTGCTCCCACGATCGACTCCACCGGAGCCGGTCAGAAGTACAAGGTCTTCGCCTTCGTGCGCACCGACCAGCCCGGTGCCGTCGGCCGCCTGACTCTGCGTGAGACCGCTCGTGGCGAGTCGGCGCTGGACACCAGCAAGACCTTCCGTGCCCACCGGGCCTGGAGAAAGGTCGCGTTGAGCGCGGTGAGCCGCCGCGCCGTCTCGCAGTTCGAGGTCCGGTTCGCCTTCGCCAGACTCAACAAGCGCAGGATCATCCTGGTTGACAACGTCTCGATCGTGCGGGTCACCACCACCGCCCCCGGCAACACGACCCCGCCGCCCGAGGTCGTACCGCCCGAGGTCGTACCGCCCGAGGTCGTACCGCCGATCCCCACCCCGACGCCCGCTGCCCGCAAGATGTCCAATGGTTGCTCGATCAGCGGGCGCGGCATCCCGGTCGCCAGCTGTGGCGCTCTGCTGGGAAGCGCCTATGGCTCCAACACCGACCCCACCCTCTGGGAGCAGGAGATGGGCCACGCTCTCGGTGTTCATCGCACCTACTACGGCGCCACCCAGGTCGACAAGGGTGTCGCGAATGCCAAGGCCGATCTCGCCAAGAACCGGATTCCCTGGATCAGCTACAAGATGCCCTTCTCCTGGCAGGACATGGTCGCCGGCAAGGGTGATGCCTGGGCCAAGGACCTCGCCACCAAGCTGAGCAAGCTCGACGGCCCGGTGTGGCTCGCGTTCCACCACGAGCCCGAGGGGGACGGCGACATCAAGGCCTGGACCGCCATGCAGGCCCGGCTAGCCCCGATGGTTCGTGCCGCAGCCCCCAACGTGTCCTACTCCATCGTGGTCACCGGTTGGAACCAGCTCTACGGTGCGGCGCAGTACAGCCTCGACTCGATCTGGCCCAAGAACACCACGATCGACCTGCTCGGCGTCGACGTCTACGACAAGTTCGGCGCTGTGAAGAACGGCAAGGAGTTCACGACCCATACGGACTTGGAGAACGACTACTTCAAGAAGTTCGCTGCCTGGGCCAACCCGAAGGGCATCGCCTGGGGAGTCGCCGAGACGGGATTCACCGACAAGGCCGCCGAGGCCGACCCCCAGTGGGTCTCTCGCAGCTACACTCAGATGAAGGCGCTCGGTGGCATCGCCTTCACCTACTTCAACACCAACCTGAACAGCATCGCCAACTGGGCGCTGACGACCGACACCAAGAAGAGGGTCTACAAGGACGCTCTCCGCACCACGCCAACACTGTGAGGTCGGGCATCGCTCGTCCGAGCGATCTCGACCGGGGGACATGATTGAACGAGCGCCTCATCGACACCTACTTGTCGAGTGTCCATGACCTGTGGCCAGGCGATCCTGAGCCGCGGCTCCACCGGAGTCGCGGCTCAGGCCGTTCGTCGTCCGAGCACGACGTCGAGCTGGTGGCCCTGCCCAACGCCCGATCTCCGCGCCTCCTGGTTCCGGCCGGCAACCCGGTCGCTGCTGCGCGCGCGATGCTCCGCTTCAGCGCCGCGCTCTCGGGTCCCGACACCGTGAAGCGGCTGGGCGTCTCGAGCCTGCTACGGGGGCACGTCGCGGCGGCGTTCCCCGACCGGATCACCGTCCAGGAGCGCGCCGGCTCACTGCGCCAGCACCTCGGCGACGTGCTCGGCGAGCCGGTCGACTTCAGCCTGGGGCTGGGCACCGCCAGGGCCAACCGAAAGCCCGTGCTGCAGGTCTTCGACCGGCGTGGGCGCAGTCTTGCCTTCGTGAAGTTCGGTGGCACCTCTGTCACGGATGCGCTTGTCCAGGCGGAGGCCGTGGCCCTCGAACGTCTGGCAGCAGCGGGGCTGCCCCGGCGCCTCGAGGTGCCGGCGCTCCTGCACGTGGGTCAGTGGGGTGGCTCCTGGTTGGTGGTCATGACTGCGCTCCGGACCGTCCTGTGGCAGCGACCCAGTCGTCAGTTCGATCTTCCGGCTGACGACACGGCGCTGCTCCACGGCGCGTTCGGTGAGGATTCCCGTCCGCTCGAAGCGATGCCACTGTGGAATGCGATGGTCTCAGCGCAGTGCTCGCTGTCGCCGTCCCCCGTGCGCGATCGGTTGGAGGAGGCGCTCGCGCTGCTGCGCGCCAGCGCCGACCGTCCCCTCGCGATGGGGGCCTGGCACGGTGACTTCACGCCGTGGAACATCAGCCGACGCCGGGGCCGGCTCCAGGTCTGGGACTGGGAGCGCTTCGAGACCGGAGTCCCGCCAGGGCTGGACCGCTGCCACTACGCCGTCAACGCCGTCTGCCGGCGCGACGGTGTGAGCCTGGACTCCGTACGTCGGGGGCTGGACCTGGTCCGGCCCTCGACCGACAGGCTCGTGGACGCCCAGCTGATCGAGGCGACCTACCTGGCAGCCATCACCTCTCGCTACCTGGTGGGTAGCGAGTCGGAGCTCGGTGACCTGATCGCCGACCGTAGTCTCGTCATGCTCGAGGCTCTCTGCGAGTGGGTCGGGCTCCCCGGAGGCGCTGTCCGTGGCTGAGTCCAACCGCCTTCGCCGGCTGACTCGGCTCGTCCGGGAGCGCTCGCCCCACGCCTTGGTCATGCGGTTACGAGGCGGGATCGAGCTCTGGGGCACCCTGACGTCGCCGCTGCGGATGCAGCCCTCGTTCGTCATCGTCGGCGCCCAGCGCGCCGGCACCACGACGCTCTTCCGAGTGCTGAGCGAGCATCCGGATGTCATCCGGCCGACCGTGTCGAAGGGCATCGGCTACTTCGACGTGAAGTACTCCCGCGGACCTCGCTGGTACCGCGGCCACTTCCCCCTCGCCTGGAGCGCCCGCCGCAATCACGGTCCGGCAGCGGTCACCTTCGAGAGCAGCGGCTACTACAGCTTCCACCCGCTGGCCGCCGAACGTCTTGCCCGGGACCTGCCCGACGTGCGCGTCGTCCTGCTGGTCCGGGAGCCCGTCGAGCGCGCGTACTCCGCCTACAGGCACGAGTTTGCCCGCGGCTTCGAGACCGAGTCGTTCGAGGCGGCTCTCGACCTGGAGGAGGAGCGGACCGCCGGCGAGGCCGACCGCATCGCAGCCGACCCGTCTTACGAGAGCTTCCAGCACCGGCACCACTCCTATCTGGCTCGCGGCCGCTACAGCGAGCAGATCGACCGGATGGTCGAGGCGCTGGGCGAGGACCGGGTGTGCATCGTCGACGCAGGAGCGTTCTTCGAGGACCCGGGCGCCGAGTTCGAGCGCCTGCGGGCCTGGCTCGGCCTGTCGGCCTGGAGGCCGGAGAAGGTGGAGCAGTGGAACGCCCGACCGGGGTCCCCGTTGGACGCGGCCCTCGACGCGCGGCTGCGCCGGCACTTCGAGCCCTACGACGCCAGACTGGCCGAGCAGATGGGCCGAACCCCGAGCTGGCGGGTCTCAGCGGGCGAGGGCTGAGCGAAGCCGGTCGATGACCCGCCTGCCGGCTTGGCCGTCCTCGTGCGGGCAGAACGTCGCCGTGAAACCGGCGTAGCGCCCGGCCCACCGCTCGTCGTGCGTCGACAGTGCAGCCATCGCCGTGGCCATCTCCTCCTGGGTGGTGGCCAGCGGCCCCGGGGCCCAGTCCTCGTAGTCGAAGTAGAGCCCCCGGACCGTGTCGCGGTAGCGGTCGAGGTCAGGGGCGTAGAGGATGATCGGCTTACCCGTCACGGCGAAGTCGTAGACCGCTGAGGAGTAGTCCGAGACCAGCACGTCGGCGGCGAGGTAGAGGTCCGCAATCTCGGGGTGGTCGCTGACGTCGAGCACGAAACCGGGCCTCGAGCCGGTTGGTCGTTGCTTCACGTTGCGGTGCAGGCGCACCAGCAGACGGGCGCCCTCGGGCAGGGCCTCGGCAAGCAGGTCGGGGTCCAGCATCACCGACTGCCGGAACCGACCGTCGTCGGACTTGTCGTCGTCGCGCCACGTGGGTGCATGCAGGACTGCGATCACTCCGTCGGCGATGCCGAGCTGACGGCGTACCTCCACGCGTCTCGCCTCCGCGCCGGAGGAGTGCAGGAGGTCGTTTCGGGGATAGCCGGTCTCCCAGATCTCACCCTCGAAGTGGAACGCGGAACGGAACATTTCACTGCACGCCGGGCTGGGCGATATCAGGAAGTCCCACTTCGCCACGTCGCGAGACATCCGCTTGAGGTGGGCCCGGGCGCCGGAGTAGGCGTGGTTGCGCTCGTCGTACCCGATGAGCTTGAGCGGAGTGCCGTGCCAGGTCTGGAGGTAGTGCACCCGTGGACCCTTGACGAGGTGTTGGGAGACGATGTCGTTGGCGACCAGGACGTCGGTCGTCAGGAGGGCGCGGAAGTACGACGGGCTGTGGCGGGTCACCGTCGCGACGTCGGAGGGGAACTCGTTCTCGCCGGTCGTCACCCACACCCGCTTCATGTCCGGGCCGGAGACCGCCAGCTGCTCGGACAGGGCGCGAGGGCTGTCGGCGTAGAGGCCGCGCCAGCTTTCGAACATCACTGTCTGTCTAGACACGTGCGTCGCCCTCCGCCACGGCCGGCGCCGGCGTACGCCGGACCAGTCCACGCAGCACCGAGAGCATCAGGCGGTTCCGGCCGAACCAGAGCGCGAGGGCGTAGAGCGGCACACACACGAGCATGGCCAGGACCAGACTCACGATGGTGACGTCCATGAAGAGGCCGAGGACGACGAGCGGAACCACGAAGCAGAGCACGTTGGCCGCCGCGGCGATGGCTGCCGCTGGTCCGAAGCTGACGATCCCCATCGTGACGCGCACCTGCACCAGGGAGAGGATGGCCCGGATGCCGACCGCGACGGCCCAGGCCAGGGCCGCGCCGGCGATCCCCATCTCGGGGATCAGCAGCACGCACAAGCCTATGTCGAGCACGAGAGCCGTGAGCGAGTTGATCAGGCTCAGCGCACTGCGCCCCGACATCAGCAGCAACGTGTCGGCGGGGCCCGTGGACACCGAGAACAGCATTGCTGCCGACATCAACAAGACGACCGTGATCCCGTTGCTCGACGAGTACGCCGACCCGAACAGTCCCAGGTAGGCCAGCGGGGCCGAGGCGACGACCATGTACATCGGCCAGGCGATGCACATGCTCCAGGCGGCCGAGATCTGGTAGACGTCCCGGAGGCTCTCGTGCTCGTGGTTGGCGAGGAGGGCGGTGAACTTCGGCTGCAGCACCTGCTGGATCGCCTGGGTTCCGAACTGTCCCAGCGCCACGAACCGGGTGGCCGCGGTGTAGATCGCGGCGTCCTTCGGCGACATCAGCGCTGCGACCAGGATGATGTCCATCCGCTGGATCGCCATCTGGGAGATGCGGGTGATGCTGCGTGGCCACGTGAACTTCCAGAACTCGCGCCGGAGCTCCTTGTAGGTCCGCGTGGGCTCGGTGTGCTCGTGGGTGCCACGACGGTGCAGGAAGCGCTGGAAGATCCACGCGGAGACCAGGGCCGAGACGGCGTACGGCACTGCCCAGGCGATGCTCATTCCGAAGAGCCCGACGGCGGTCAGGGAGGCGAGGAAGACCAGCAGGGGCTGGGCGGCCGCACGACCGATCTTGTCAACCAGGACGGTGGCGCGCATCCGCCCGAAGGCGCGGGTACCGGCCAGCGTCAGGGCGTTCCACGTGGCAAGGGGCAGCACCACGGCCAGTACCCGGAGGCTCGAGGCCCCCTCGTCCTGCAGTCCGATCAGCCGCGACAACGGTTCGGCGAAGACGAGGACCAGGATCGCGATGACGAGCGAGTAGGTGATCGTGGGTCGGAAAGCGGCGCGCAGCGTCGGGGGGATGTCACCGCGTCGGTCCTGCGCCTCATAGCGCAGCAGGAATCGCCCGAGACCGGTCTCGGTGCCCAGGGTGGCCATCGCGGACAGCAGCATGAACGCCGAGGTGACGGTGAAGAAGAGCCCGGCGGTGTGGGCGTCGTAGCCGTTGGTGACGGCGAGCACCAGGACGAACCCGGAGACGGCCGAGACGCCGGCGCCGACCAGGCCGATGGCGCCACCGCGTGCGATGTGGGTGAGGTGTCGGCGGGTGTCGTCGCCGACCTGTGGGCCGGTCTCGGTCATGCCCTGGAGGACTTGGGGGACCGGGCGGCCTTGCGGTTGGCAGGGGTCTGGACGGCTTTGGCGGGCTTGGGTGACTTGGGAGTCTTCGGCGGCTTGCCGGCCTTGCCCTTCGGGGCGCTCTTGATCAACACCACGCCGAGGACGGAAGGTGCCAGAGTCGGGTCGTCGGCGATCGCGACGAGATCGGCCAGGCGGGACCGGTCCTCGACGGCTTCCACCATGGTCACGTCGGTGACCATGGCCAGGGCCTGGGCGCGTGGGCTGAGCGCGTGGCCGGTGGCAACGATCAGGACGTCGGCGATCTCGCCGAGCTGGTCGAACAGGGCGTCGACCAGCGGGCCGGTCAGCAGGTCGTCCAGCCGGGGGTCGAGCTTTCCGGCCGGGAGCACGAGGAGGTGCCCGGCGACCGAGTGGAGCGCCTGCTGGAGGGAGACGTCACCGGCCAGCACGTCACCGAAGCCCGGGTGCGTCTCCAGCCCCAGGGTCTTGGAGATGTCTCCGGCGCCGCTGGTGGCGTCCACCAGCACGGTCGCCAGGCTCGAGGACGCGGTGGCGTGGGCGAGCCCCAACGCGGCGTAGGGGGAGGGGGACCAATCGGCGGCGCTCGCGTAGAGCACGCGCAGCGGGCGGCGACGTTCCCGAGACAGGACGGAGACCCGGAGGGTCTGCAGGCCGGAGCCGATGGTGATCTCACCGTCGGCGTGCGATGAGGCGACCGCCCGGTTGGTCGAGACGATCTCCTTCCTCGAGATGCTGCCCAGCAGGGGCAGGCCTGAGAGCCCGACATCACTCGCGTCGTGGATGCGGTTCTCGGCTCGGGCCCGCACGATGACGATCGCGAGGCCGAGGAGCAGACCCACCAGCAGCCCGACCAGACCGTAGACAACGACGGCGGTGACCGAGCTCTGCCCGACCGCGCTGGCCGGCGTGATGACCTGTCCCGGGTCGACCGCGCCGGTCTGGAGCGTGGCCAACTGGGCCTGGAGCTGGCCGATCTGTGAGCTGACACCGGTGATCTGCTCACCTAGGAGACTCTTGGTCGCGGTGTTGGTCTCGGCGTTGGAGCTGATCACCAGGCCGGCGAGCGTCTTGTTCTGATCGTCGATCTGGCTCTGGATACGCGCCGTACGGGACTTGACGTTCTGCTCGGAGCGGGAGACCCGGTAGGCGAGGTAGGCGTCGGCGAAGCCCTGGGCACGGGTGACCGCCAGGGCGTCCGAGCCGGCGGTGGTGGTGATCCTCAGGATCTGGGTGTTCACCGGCACGCTCACGTCGAGCCCGCTCAAGAGCTCTGTGGGCGTGGCGCTGACACCGTTGAGGGCAGACACCTGGCGGGCCACGGGGTCAGATCCCACGAGCTGTGCCTCGGTCTCCAGGTTGACCAGGTCGTCGCCGCGACCGGTCGGGCTGAAGGGGTTTCCCTCCAGCGGGGAGACGAGAATGGACGAGGTGGCGGTGTGGCTCTCCGCTCGACGCAGGCCGGCGGCGACACCGAGGGCCGTCCCGAGCAGCGCCAGGACGAGTAGGAGGACGGCGCTGCGACGCAGAGCGGCGACCAGTGCCCCACGCTGCGGGCTGGTCTGCGGTTCGTCGTTCTGCTGCACCTGTCGTCCTATCGGTAGTGAAGAGCCTGAGGGTGAATGCTAGTCCGGAAGTTGGCATGCTTCGGCCGAATGCCGCTTCGCGGCCCCGCCGGTCTCGCCATTCGTCTCGTCGTCGGCGAATCTGGAGGGGGTAGTCGCGCTGATACCCTTCCGCGACATCGAGGCGATCAGAAAGGCCTGCCATGGCGGCCCGTTCCACCCAGACCAAGGTCCTGGTCCGCTCCGCACGCAGAGCCGTGCGCAAGGTCAGGAACCACGGCGGAGCCCCCAACATCACGGCCGTGAAGAAGCTCGGAGAAGCGCTGTCCGCCCCCGGGGCGGAGTCGGAGTACGCCGGTCCTGACGAGCTGCGTGCCCTGCGTGAGAGCTATCGCCCGGCCGACGGCCTGCCGCTCGTGGGCGGTTGCATCCCGCTGGTCTGGTGGACCGACACGGCCAACTACGGAGACCTTCTCTCGCCCTGGCTGGTGGGTCGCGTGGCGCAGCGTCCGGTGGTATTCGCCCCGCCGAAGCACGAGAGCTACGTGGCCGTCGGCTCTGTCGTCACCCGCGCCCGCAAGAAAGGGTCCACGGTATGGGGGTCGGGTTCCTTCGGCAGCGAACGCCGCTCGTTGTTCAAGTCCGGCGCGCACTACCGCGCCGTCCGTGGGCCGCTGACGCGCAGCCGGTTGCTCGACGTCGGTATCGACTGCCCACGCGTCTACGGCGATCCGGCGCTGCTGGTGCCGATGTACTTCTGGCCTCAGGTGGAGAAGACCCACGAGGTCGGCATCGTCATCCGCCACTCCGAGCACCTGTGGCGCGATGTCGCTCCGGACGGCCCCGTCAAGGTCATCGACTTCGGGTCCGAGGACATCGATACCGTGACGCGCGACATCCTGAGCTGCCGCACCATCATCTCCTCGTCACTGCACGGCCTGATCATTGCCGACGCCTACGGGATTCCGAGTGCCTGGCTCGGAGCCGACGGCGGCCAGGTCGGGGGCAGCCGCCCCAACGGCGGCGAGTTCAAGTACCACGACTACTTCGCCTCGGTGAACAAGCTGCGGGCGCCGCACTACGTCGACCTGCGCGGCGAGGAGTGGTCGCCCGAGAGCCTGGCCGAGCGGTTCGAGTACGACGCTCGCCCGATCGAGTTCGATCGCGCGGCCCTGCTGGACGCCTGTCCCTTCGTGACGCGGTCGTCCTCGTGATCCGCCAGGGTGCGGACGATCACGCGCTCGCGGCCTGGACCGCCACCGAGGCCGGACTCCTGCTGCTGGAGGTCCGCCGGCGTGGTCTCGAGGGTCGTGCGCTCAAGGACGCGGGTGACCAGGCCGCCCATGACCTGCTGGTGGAGCTCCTGGGCGAGCATCGACCCGACGACGTCGTGCTCAGCGAGGAGGGCAAGGACGACAAGGCCCGACTCTCGGCCGACCGGGTGTGGATCGTGGATCCGCTCGACGGCACCCGCGAGTTCTCCGAGCCGCCGCGCGAGGACTGGGCCGTGCACGTGGCCCTGTGGGAGCGCACGTCCTCCGGGGCGGGCGAGCTGTCGGCAGGAGCGGTGGCGCTGCCCGCGCTCGACATCACCTACGACACCGGTCGACCACCCGTCGTGGCTCCTTCGACGGCGTCCCGGCCGCGTCTGGTCGTCTCGCGCACCCGTCCTCCGGAGTTCGTCAAGGCGCTGGCCCGGGAGATCGACGCCGAGCTGGTGCCGATGGGCTCAGCCGGCGCCAAGGCGATGTCGGTCATCCGCGACGTCAGCGACGCCTATGTACACGCCGGCGGGCAGTACGAGTGGGACTCCGCTGCGCCGGTCGCCGTCGCCCGCGCCGCCGGACTGTTCACCAGTCGGGTCGACGGCAGCCCGCTCGTCTACAACCAGGACGACGTGTCACTGCCGGACCTCGTCATCTGCCGTCCCGAGCTGTCGGAAGTGATTCTCGACTTCATCCGCGAGCACGGCACCGACCAGGGGCGGTGATGCCCGCGCCCGCCACCGAGATAGAGGTCGAGAACCGGGTCGTACGCGTCTCCAACCCTGACCGGGTCTACTTCCCGGAGCGCGGTGAGACCAAGCTCGACCTGGTGCACTACTACCTCGCGGTCGGCGACGGGATCCTCAACGCTCTGCGGGAGCGACCCTGCATGCTGCACCGCTTCCCCACCGGGGTGACGGGGGAGAAGATCCACCAGAAACGGCTGCCGAAGGGGGCGCCGCCGTGGATGGAGACCGTGCGGGTGCACTTCCCGCGGTGGAACCGGACCGCCGACGAGCTGTGCGTCACCGAGCTGGCCCAGGTCGTCTGGGCCGTGCAGATGAGCACGGTGGAGTTCCACCCCTGGAACAGCCGACGCGCCGACACCGAGAAGCCGGACGAGTGGCGCATCGACCTCGACCCCGGCCCGGAGTGCACGTGGGAGACCGTTCAACGGGTCGCTCACGTGTCCCACGAGGTGCTCGAGGAGCTCGGGGCCACGGGCTTCCCCAAGACCAGTGGTGGCTCCGGGATGCACATCTACGTGCGGATCGCGCCCGACCACGGCTTCAAGGACGTACGCCGGGCCGCGCTGGCCTTCGCCCGCGAGGTGGAGCGACGCACCGACGAGGTGACCACGACCTGGTGGCGCAAGGATCGCGATCCGGCCCAGCTCTTCGTGGACTACAACCAGAACGCCCGCGACCACACGATCGCCGCGGCCTACTCCGTGCGGGGGAACCCGATGGGCACCGTGTCCACCCCGATCCGGTGGGACGAGGTCGACGGCTGTCATCCCGACGACTTCACGATCGCCACCGTGCCGTCGAGGTTCGCGGAGGTCGGCGACCTGCACGCCGGGATCGACGACGCCGTCTTCGACCTCACTTCTCTGCTGGACTGGGCCGAGCGTGACGAGGACGCGGGAGCGGCGCCGCCGGTGGAGCCTGACGAGGCCTGACCCACACGAGGCGCATTTTACAAGCCGCACCATTGTGTCAAGTTACTGGCGAGTATAGGCTGCGTCCATGTCTGTGCAGCCCGACCCCTCCCAGTCCAGCGAGCAGGTCGGGCCCTCCGATCCGGAGCACGACCTCACGGCCACCTACGCCCTCGATCCCGCCTACGGACGGGCGCCGACCAACCGGGTGGTGTCCACGTCCGGGCACACGGTGGCGACGTACTCACCGATGGGCGGCATGCGCGAGTCGGGCATGGGACGCCGGCAGGGCAGCGAGGGCATCCTGCGCTACACCGAGTCGCAAAGTGTGGCGGTGCAGAAGCTGATCCGCTTCGCGCCGATGTTCGGCATGTCGGACAAGACCTACGCGAAGGTGATGATTGCCAACCTCCGCCTGATGAAGAAGCTGGGACGCGCATGAGCAACGAGAGCCATGACTACGACGTCGTCATCGTCGGATCCGGGTTCGGGGGATCGGTCAGCGCCCTGCGCCTGGTCGAGAAGGGCTACCGCGTCGCGGTGATCGAGGCCGGTGCCCGCTTCGAGGACGACGACTTCGCCAAGACCTCGATGGACCTCAAGCGGTTCCTGTTCCGCCCGGAGCTCGGCCTGTACGGCATCCAGCGCATCGAGGCGGTGCGCGACTCCCTGATCATGGCCGGCGCCGGTGTCGGCGGTGGGTCGCTGGTCTACGCGAACACGCTCTACGAACCGCTCGACGCCTTCTACCAGGACCCACAGTGGCGCGACATCACCGACTGGAAGACCGAGCTCGCGCCGTACTACGACCAGGCCAAGCGGATGCTCGGCGTGGTCCAGAACCCGCTCCGCACCCCGGCCGACGACGTCATGGAGAAGGTCGCCACGGATCTCGGGGTCGCCGACACCTTCCACCCGGTACCGGTGGGTGTGTTCTTCGGTGAGCCGGGCGCCCGTCGCGGCGAGCGCGCGGTAGACCCGTTCTTCGGCGGGGTCGGCCCCGACCGCAACGCCTGCGTCGCCTGCGGTGACTGCATGGTGGGGTGCAAGTACAACGCCAAGAACACGCTGGTGAAGAACTACCTCTACCTCGCCGAGCAGTGTGGCGCGAAGGTGATGCCACTGACCACCGTCACCCGGGTCTCCCCGGGCGCCGAGGGTGGTTACGAGGTCGCGCTGAAGTTCACCAAGGCGACGCGGTCGACACCAGGATCGACCCGGACCATCACGGCCGAGCAGGTCATCTTCGCCGCGGCCGCGATCGGCACCCAGAAGCTGCTGCACAAGATGAAGGCCGACGACCACCTGCCGAGGCTCTCGGACCGCCTCGGCTTCCTGTCCCGTACCAACTCCGAGTCGATCCTCGGCGCGATCGCTCCTGACCGGAAGATCGACTACAGCTACGGCGTGGCCATCACCTCGTCCTTCCACCCCGACGCGGACACCCACGTCGAGCCCGTGCGCTACGGCAAGGGCAGCAACCTGATGGCCCTGATGCAGACCGTGCTCACCGACGGCGACGGCCCCGGCCCGCGCTGGCAGACCTGGCTCAAGGAGATGTGGCGCGAGCGGAGGAACGTCGCCGGCCTCTACGACGTCAAGCACTGGTCGGAGCGCACCGGGGAGGTGGTGATGGAGTTGTCCAGCGTCTGCATCACCAGCGCGATGACCGTGCGC
>JBKJON010000397.1:0-4919 GCA_046595715.1 Marmoricola sp. | reverse complement strand
TCGACCAGATCAAGCAGCACTACTACATGGTGCAGAGCGACGTGAACCCCTCAGGCATCGTGCCGAAGGGACCCGAGCGCGACGGCTGGCTCACCCCGCACGGTCGCGAGTCGCTGGCCTGACATCGGCGGCCCGGCCGGGTAGTCCGAGACGTAACCGTCGTCTCTCGAGCGTTCGGACAACGTAAACGTCTCGGACTACCCCAGGTCGGGGCGGCCGGACTGCCCCAGGTCGGGGGGATCAGGCGACCGGTACGCCGGCCTTGTGCTTTCCGGGCTCGGGCGCGGCGGGTGCCGGCGGACCACCCCGGACCACGAAGTCCCTCTGCCGGATCAGGATCAGGCACAGCGCGCCGACGGTGACCGCGATGATCGCGGCAATGAGGATGATGTGGTTCAGCGCGTCGACCACGGCCGAGGTGCCGACGTTGTTGACGAGGTCGAAGGCCTGCTGCCCGGCACGGGGGCCACTCGCCGCGGTGGCTGCCTTCTGGGCGCCCTCGGCCGCGGCGTTCACCTGACCACCGGACAGGGCAGCGGTCAGGCCGTCGAGGGCCGCCGGCGGCACCTTGCCGCTGAGGTCCGGACGCACGGCGTCGGCGACCTGCTGGCTGAAGATCGAGCCCAGGGCGGCGATGCCGGTCGCGATCCCGACCTGGCGGAAGGTGGAGTTCGCGCCGCTGGCCATGCCCGAGCGCTCGACGGACACCACGCCGACGGCCGTGGACGCGAGGGGCGGGTTGATCATCCCGATCCCGACGCCCGCCACGGTGAGCCCGGGGATGAGGTGCGTCCAGGAGGAGTCCGTCTGGATCCCGAGCATCAGCAGCAGGCCGACGCCGAGGATCAGGAACCCGGGCGCGATCAGCCACTTGACCGGCATCCTCTCGGTCAGGCGGCCGGCGAGGGCGGCGGCGACGAAGGAGGCGACGGAGAGGAACAGCAGTCGGACTCCGGTCCCGACGGCGGAGTAGTCGAGGACGTTCTGCACGTAGATCACCAGGTAGGCGAGCAGCGAGAAGATCGAGACAGACACTCCGAAGGCCGCGATCAGCCCGCCGGTGAAGGTGGGCTTGCGCAGCAGCCCGAGGTCGAACATCGGGTTCTTCTGTATCGTCTGGCTGACCACGAACACGACCATCAGCACCGCCGAGGCCGCCAGCGACGTGATGACGATGCCGTCGCTCCAGCTCTTCTGCCCGGCCTCGATCAATCCGTAGACCAGCGCGCCGAGGGAGAGGGAGAACGAGAGGAAGCCGAACCAGTCGGGCCGTCCTGCCCGTGGGTCGTGCGACTCCTCGACCTTCTTCAGGGTCACCGCGATGGCGACCAGGCAGATGGGGATGTTGACGAAGAAGATCCAGCGCCACGACAGTCCGCTGGTGAGCGCCCCGCCCAGCACCGGGCCGATGGCCACGGCCACACCGGTGGTGGCGCCGAAGACGCCGAAGGCCGTGCCGCGGTCCTTGCCGTGGAAGGCGCTGGCGAGCAGGGCCAGGGCGGTCGCGAACATGGCCGCGCCCCCGATCCCCTGGAAGGCCCGGGAGATGGTGAGGAACAGGATGTCCTGCGCGGACCCGCAGGCGATCGAGCCCAGCGTGAACAGCACGGTGCCGATGGCGAAGACGCGTCGCCGGCCGTAGAGGTCGGCCAGCGAGCCCGCCGTGAGCAGCAGGGCCGCCAGGCTCAAGGCGTAGGCGTCGATCACCCACTGCAGGTCGGAGAGCGACGCGTCGAGCTCGGTCTGGATGTCCGGCAGCGCGACGTTCACGATCGTGATGTCCAGCAGCAGCATGAAGACGCCGGTGCAGACGGCGACGAGGGTCCACCACTTCGGGTCGCGCTCGGCCTTCTGGGCCGGGCTGTCCGTGCTCGCGGTGGTGGTGTGGTCAGACATGGGGCAGCTTTCTGTTCGTCAACGACGTAATCATCAACAGGTTAACGATTACGTTCGGTACGATACTCAGGCCCTGAAAAAATCGTCAACTGGCTAACGATTCCGGAGGGATCAGTGGGTGAAGCGAACGACAGTGGTGAGCTGCTTCCTGTCCTCGCCGTCCTGCCCGGTCACCTGATCTGGCGGGCCCAGGCCCGAGTGACGAGTGCGCTCGCCGGGGCGGTACCCCGAGGTGTCGACATCCATGCCTACGCCGCCCTGCTGGCGCTGTCCGGGGGTGTGACCAGGTCGCAACAGGCGCTGGCCGAGACCGTCAGCGTGAGCCGGACGACCATGGTCCGGGTGGCCGCCGACCTCTCCGAGCAGGCCCTGGTCAAGCGCGTCCGCAACCCCGATGACCGACGGTCGTACGCGCTCACCCGCACTCCTGCGGGCGCGGCGGCCGCGCGGCGCTGGCGTCGGCACGCCGAGGCCCTCGAGGACTCGATCACTGCGGGCTTCACCCTCGACGAGAGGCAGGAGCTCCGTGGGCTCCTCCTTGCTGTGGCGGAGATCGACCTCGCCCCCGACGTCCCCGAGCCCCTGCGCGAGAGCATCAGCTTCCTGGTCACCCGCATCCACGCACGGATGCACCGCGAGTTCGCGGCCTCGCTCGAGCCCCTGCGCATCGAGCCCCGCCACTTCGCAACGCTCACCGCCCTGCGGTCCCTGGGTCCCGTCTCGCAGGCTGAGCTGGCGCGGCACCTGGGCGTCAGTGGCCCCAGCGTGGTGCAGATCGTCGACGACCTCCAGCACCGTGGTCTCCTCGAGCGTCGGCGGCTGGCCTCCGACCGGCGTACCCAGGTCCTGCACCTGCTGCCCGAGGTGCACGAGGTGCTGGCCGAAGCCTCCCTGCTGGCCGCCGCGATGACCGACGAGCTCCTCGCGGCGTTGTCGAAGAAGGGCGTCAAGCGGCTCATGGTGATGCTGCAGCGGCTGGTCACCGCTCCCTGAGCGGTGACTCCTAGGCGGGCTCGACCTCACTGCGCAGCTTCAGCACGACGGTGCCGTCCTCCTGCTCGATGACGTACGCCGGGTCGTCGTCGCTCCCGTTGCGGGTGATCGCGCTGCCCTTGGTGGTGCGGGTGACCTTCTCGCGATGGATCTCGGCGACCTTGCCGGACGCGGTCGAGCTGCCCCACGTCCACGAGACCTCGGTGCCCTCGCGGATGCTCACCGGGATCCCCGTGCGTCCGACTCGGCTGCTTCCTTGAGGTTGACCAGGGTCCCGACGATCCCGGCGCGGTTGCGGTCCGGGAAGCCGGCGAGCTCGATGAGGAGGCGCTGCGGGGTTCCGTACATGGAGTAGTCGAAGGACTCCGTGACCCGGGTGCCGGTGTCGGTCGGCTCGAGTACATAGCGCCAGCGATGGCCACCGAAGTGGCGCCAGGCGACACGTCGGCCCTCCTCGAACTCCACGACGGTGTTGCGGATCTTGTAGGGAAGTCCGAAGAGCTTCATGTCCACGCCGAACGTGGCGCCCTTGCTCAGCCGGTCGGGACCCTTGAGCAGTCCGCGGACCGAGCCGGACCCGTCGATGCGGCTCTGCTGCCTGGGGTCGGCCAGGATGGCGAAGACGACCTCCGGCGGGGCGACGATGTCGATGGACTCGGAGACCACCCGGGGCGGCGTGGGCGTTGATGGGCTGCTCATGGCGCCGAGTCAAGCAGAGGGGCGGGAGTCCGCTAGCGTGCCGGGGGGTCGGTGGGGCCTTGATGACCGGTGCGCAGGACGAGGAGGTCGTGGGATGACGAGGTGGCCGACGACGCCCCACGCCACCGCCGGGCTCCCGCTCGTGCCGGCCGCGGGTTTCGTGCTGGTGTGGTCGTCGGGCTACATCGCCGGTCCCTACGGCGTGGAGGCGATGTCCCCGCTCATGCTCGTGGCGGTGCGGTTCGTGCTGGCCACGGTGATCGCCTGGGTGCTGGCCCGCTCGTTCCGCGGACCGCTCCGCGTCACCCGCACCGACGCGATCAGGATCGGACTGTCGGGCTTCATCCTGAACGCCGTCCAGTTCGGGGCGATGTACCTCGCCTTCGACGCCGGGCTCGGCGCGACGCTCGCCTCGTTGATGCACTCGCTCAGCCCCGTGCTCACGGCGCTGCTGGCCGCTGCCTTCCTGGGGGAGCGGCTGACCAGGCTGCAGGTGCTGGGGTTCCTCATCGGGGTGGGTGGTGTCCTGCTGGTCCTCGGCCCCGACGTCGACCAGGCAGGAGGCCTGTTCGGCATCGTCTGCGGCCTCATCAGCGTGCTCGGGCTGAGCGTGGGCACCCTCGGCCAGCGCTGGATCGGGCACGCTCCCGACCCGCTGTGGTCCGGGACGATCCAGTTCGCGGTGGCGGCGCCGCCGCTGCTGGTGCTCGCCCTCGTCGTCGAGGGCACCGACGTGGTCCGCGACCCGGCGGCCGCGGGAGTCGCGCTGGTCTACCTCGCC
Organism: Marmoricola sp.; assembly: GCA_046595715.1. Taxonomy (GTDB): domain Bacteria; phylum Actinomycetota; class Actinomycetes; order Propionibacteriales; family Nocardioidaceae; genus Marmoricola. The sequence goes on along the minus strand of JBKJON010000397.1, from coordinate 550 downwards.
GTCGTGAACTCCATCCTCGGTCTCGGGCTGCTGGGCATCCTGGTGCGGGCCCGGGGAGCGGGTGCCGCGGCGAGCGTGTTCTTCCTGATGCCGCCGGTCACCGCCGTGCTCGCCTGGCTCATCCTCGGTGAGACCTTGAACGCCCGGGAGATCGTCGGGCTCGTGGTCACCGTGGTCGGCGTCGCGGCGGCGACCAGAAGACGACGACCCCGGGAGCTCGTGCCGGCCTGAGCCGCTGGATTGGTCGTGGGTCGGGTCGTCCGCTACCTTTTGAGTGAGCGTTGTGGCCTGCATCACAGGGGCCGATGGCTCGTCTCGACCATCGGGTCGTCCCGGTCACGCCACCCCTGTGACCACCGGCCCACTGGATGCCACGCGATCGCGGAGACCCCGCACTCGCCCGGACACAGGAGAGTTGATGCCCGATTTCGGTCCTGACCTCGCACAGGTCTTCGGTCCCGCCGCAGTCGACGGTGGTCCCGACCTCGTCCAGCTGCTCACCCCGGAGGGGGAGCGCGTCCACCACGACGAGTTCGACATGGACTTCAGT
>JBKJON010000367.1:0-2788 GCA_046595715.1 Marmoricola sp. | reverse complement strand
CGCGTGGTGGGAGAACTACAACCGCCTCTCGACCCCGAACGGGCACCACCCGATCGTGGCCGAGGACGTCAACTACCAGTACCCGCACCGCTGCTGGACCTGCATGGTGCCGTGCCTCGTCCGTGAGGACATGGTGATGGCCGAGGTCGACGGGCAGATGAGGACCTACTGCCACGAGGCCTGCCGCTGGACCGACACCGAGGCCTTCCGGCCGACCTACCAGGGGCGCGAGACCCCCAACATGGGTCAGCTGATCGGCAAGCGCGAGTGGGAGACGCTCTACCACGGCTGGAACTGGGCCGACGTGGTCTCCGACATGGGGTACGTCCGCGACGACGGGCACACGCTCGTGGCGCAGCCGCACCTGGACCTGAACCCCAAGAAGATGTGGAACCTGGACCACCTGCGCCGGATGCCCCCGCTGCTGAGTCCGAACGTGCTGCTCAACGAGATGACTCCCGACGAGCAGCAGGCCTTCCACGCGAACTACATCAAGGGAGGGCCGGCAGGTCGTCCCGCGCCAGTGGACGCCTGACCGCACGAGGAGCCAGGACGGCGAGGAGTGCCGGCCCCCCGGCCGGCCTCCTCGCCGGGTCTCACAGCCCACCAGGAAAGGTATTCATGGGCGAGAAGCATGTCGTGCGATTCGAGCCGGTAGGCGTCGAGATCGAGGTCGACGAGGAGCAGACGGTGCTGATGGCCGCCGCCGAGCAGGGCATCACGCTCATGCACGGCTGCAAGGAGGGTCAGTGCGCCGCGTGCAAGTCCTTCGTCCTGGACGGGGACGACATCGAGCTCGACAAGTACTCGACCTTCGCCCTTCCCGACTTCGAGCTCGACGAGGGCTTCACCCTGCTCTGTCGGGCGCACGTCTATGAGGACGTCACCATCGAGCTCCTCAACTACGACGAGGAGATGCTTCGTTCGGGTCACCCGATCCAGAAGGCAAAGGCGGAGGTCGTCTCGAAGGAACACGTCACCCACGACATGCGACACCTCGTCCTCAAGCTGGTCGAACCCACGGAGATCCCGTTCTGGCCAGGGCAGTACGTCGACATCGTCATCCCGGGGACGGAGACGACCAGGTCGTTCTCGATGGCGAACACGTCGTCCAAGGAGAGCGGACAGCTCGAGTTCGTGATCCGGTGCTACCCCGACGGACAGTTCTCCAGCTTCCTCGACGCCGAGCTCGTCGTGGGCGACCAGCTCGACGTGGTCGGCCCGTTCGGTGTCTTCACCCTGCGCGACGGCCGGGACTCCGACATGGTCTTCGTCGGCGGTGGGGCCGGAATGGCTCCCATCCTCTCGGTGCTGCGCTCGCTGGCCGACAAGGGCAGCACCCGCAAGGCGACCTTCTACTACGGCGCACGCACCCAGAAGGACCTCTGCTTCGAGAAGGAGCTCTACGCCCTTTCCGAGCAGCTGCCGAACTTCACCTACATCCCGGCGCTGTCCGAGGCCGACGCCGACGAACCGTGGGACGGCGAAGTGGGTCTGATCACCGACGTCGTCAAGAAGTTCGAGACCGACCTCTCGGAGACCGACTCCTACGTCTGCGGTCCGCCGCCGATGGTCGAGGCGGCGATGGATGTGCTCGGGAGCCTCGGGGCTCCTGAGAAGAACATCTACTACGACAAGTTCACGACCACCGGCTCACCCGAATAACTCAGAAAGCGAGGCCGATCGACCATGACCACCACCGCCGAACGCAGCTCACCGAGGCCGGAGTTCACCGACGCCGAGGCCGGCGCCAAGGTCTTCCCGGACTCCACCCTGCGGCACTACAACTACTACACGCCGCAGAAGCGCAAGCAGTCACACTACGAGGACGTCACCGTCGAGGTGCAGCCCGACCCCAGGCACTACCTGGCCCAGGGCTGGCTCTACGGGTTCTCCGACGGACGAGGTGGATACCCCCTCGACTGGACGGTCCTGAAGGCGTGGGGCGTGGACCGCGGCGACCCTGAGCGCTACCCGGGCTCCGGCGGCAAGGGTTACGAGTGGCCGGCCCACGGGTGGCACGAGTTCCGCGACCCGAACGAGGAGTGGGAGCTCACCTTCTACCGCAACAACTCCAACGTGGAGCGCCAGATCAACCAGAACGTCGAGACCGCGCGCGAGACGAAGGCCTTCGCGCAGTGGAACCCCAACTGGATCACCTTCGTGGAGCGGAACGTCGGCGCGTGGATGCACGTCGAGCACGGTCTCGGGCTCTACCTGTTCGCGAACGCCCAGCGGCGCGCTCCCACCAACATGCACAACAACGCCATCGCCGTGAACAGCATGCACCGGATCCGGTTCGCCCAGGACCTGGCGCTGTACAACCTCACGCTGAGCGAGGAGATCGAGTCGTTCGACGGGGCTGCGCACGTGGACACGTGGAACAACGACCCTGCCTGGCAGGGCGTGCGCCAGGTCTCCGAGGAGCTCACCGGCATCGACGACTGGGCCGAGGCGATCTTCGCCGCCAACATCGTCTTCGAGCCGTTGATCGGAGAGCTGTTCCGCAGCCAGCTGGTGCAGCAGGCCTCCCCGGGCAACGGTGACTTCGTGACGCCCACGGTCGTCGGGGCCGGTGAGTGGGACTACGCCTCCCGCGACCTGCGCTACACCAAGGCCATGTTCGAGCTCCTCACGAACGACAAGGAGTTCGCCGCCTACAACAAGGACATCATCGACGGTTGGCTCGCCAACTGGGTGCCCAAGTGCCTGACGGCCGCCCGACAGCTGCAGCCGCTGTGGTCGCAGCCCGACGCGAAGCCGCCCCGCTTCGAGGACGGGCTGGACC
>JBKJON010000308.1:0-19367 GCA_046595715.1 Marmoricola sp. | reverse complement strand
GCTTCATGGCTCCCTTCGGTGGGGTGAAGGACTCGGGCCTGGGGCGGGAGAACGGCGCCGAGGCGATCGAGGCCTACCTGGAGACGAAGACGGTCTGGTTCAACACCGGTGCCGCGTCGGGCAACCCGTTCGTGCTGCGCTGAGCAGCTCCGAGCCCGGCGAGGCTCCGGACCCTCGGATCGCGTTGTTGGAACGTGTGATCAAAACAGGCTTTGATCACACGTTCCAACAACGTGGGCGGACACCTGGGGGAGGGCTGCCACTGTGCCGGGACGGGCGAGGGTCTCAGATCACCATGTCGAGGCCGCGGACCCCGCCCGCGAAGCGCTGAGGTGACATCGGGCTCACGTCCAGGCTCGTGATGGCGCCGTCGGTCACCTGCTCGGCGACCAGGCGACCGACCTCGGGTGCCTGCATGACCCCGTGCCCGGAGAAGCCACAGGCGTGGATCCAGCCGGGTGCCGACGGCTCGGGCCCGATCAGCGGCTTGGCGTCCGGGGTGTTCTCATAGGTGCCGGCCCAACAGGCCCGGGAGTCGAGCGGAAGGTCGGCCAGCCACGGGAACCGTTCGCTGGCGATGCCGAGCAGGTCCTCGAGCCAGGCCCAGTCGACCTCGGTGTCGTAGCCGTCGGCCTGGCGCGGGTTCGACAAGCCGAACAGGAGGCGGTCGCCCTCGGAGCGCAGGTAGACACCGGTGGCCATGTCGCAGGTCATCGGGATGACCCGGTCCACGGCCCCGGAGGCGCTGGCGTAGACGTTGCGCTTGCTGTGTACGACCGGAGCGCTGATCCCAGCGAGCGCTGCGGTCTCCGAGCTCCACCCACCCGCAGCGTTGACGACGTGCTGGGCGTGGAGGGTCCCCGTCGCGGTGCGCACCACCCACGTGCCGTGGGAACTCGTCTCGATGCCGGTCACCGGTGAGCTCATGCGCACCGAGGCACCCCTGTCCCGCGCCAGAGCGAGGTAGGCGCCGGTGGCGATGTGGGGGTCGATCCGCCCGTCCTGGGGGCCGTACGTCGCTCCCGCGATGCCGGCGGTCTCGAAGGGAAGGAACCTCTGGGCACCGGCAGCATCCAGCACCTCGACGGGTGCGCCGTGCCTCCGCTGGAGGGCCACCGCCTCGAGCTGACGAGCCCACACGTTCTCGGCCCACAGCAGCAGGTATCCGGTCGGGCGGTAGCCCACGTCGATGCCGTGCTGCTCCTCGAAACGCTGGTAGGTCCGGATGCTGTTCCACGACAGGTCGATGGACAGGTCGTCGGCCCACTGGGAGCGCACCGAGGCGAAGGATCGACCGCTGCTGCCCTCGGCGTACCCCGACCGCGCCTCGAGCACGGTGACGGAGTGGCCGGCCTCGCTGAGGTGGTAGGCGCTGCTCGCGCCGATGATGCCGGCTCCGATGACGACGACATCGACGTGCGTGGCGTGATCCATGGGCGGTCGACCTTCTCGCATCGGAGGTGAGGAAACCGTGACATGTCGGGGGAGCCTGGCCAAGCCACCGTGCCGCGACGCAGGGGCAGCGCTAAGCCAGACTTCACGCAGGGCCGACACGAGGCAGGATCAGGTCGCTGTGCGTAACGTGGCAGGCATGACCACCATCGATCTCAGTGCTGACGTGGGGGAGAGCTTCGGCTCCCACACGATGGGGGACGACGAGCGCCTGCTGGGTGCCCTCAGCTCGGCCAACATCGCCTGCGGCTTCCACTCAGGCGACTCCGTCACCATGGAACGCACCGTGCAGCTCTGCCTGGACCGGGGCGTGGCGATCGGGGCCCACCCCGGCTTCCGGGACCTGGTCGGCTTCGGGCGACGCGCCATCGAGATGAGCCGGGCCGAGGTGCGCGCCGACGTGCTCTACCAGCTCGGCGCTCTGCACGCGTTCGTCGTGGCCGCCGGAGGCCGGTTGGCCCACGTCTCACCGCACGGTCGTCTCGGCAACCTCACCGTCACCGACGCGGTGTACGCCGAGGGCGTCCTGGATGCGATCGAGGCCTTCGACCCCACGCTCGTGGTCGTCGGCCAACCCGGCCTGATCCACGACCTGGCGGAGCAGCGCGGCCTGGGGACCGGGCGTCTGGGCTTCCCGGACCGGGCCTACACGCCCGACGGGGCCCTGGTGTCGCGTCGCGAACCGGACGCCGTGCTGCACGACGTCGACCTGATCACCGAGCGTGCGCTGGGCATGGCGCTGCGCGGAGTGGTGTCGTCCACCGACGGGACGGAGATCAAGGTCGAGTGCGACTCGATCCTGTTGCACGGGGACAACGCCGCGTCCGTGGAGGCGGCGCACCAGGTGCGTCGCTCGCTCGAGGGCGCCGGCGTGCAGGTCGCCGCGCGCTTCTAGCCCGGGCCTGGCACCAGCCCACTGGCGCGAAGGGCAGTCGTGGCGCGCTGCGCGACCTCGGCCAGCTCGCGCCGACGGCCGAGCAGCTGTGCGACGGCGTCGGCGACCTCGATCCGGCGCAGCACGAGGGAGTCGCCGGGCCGCACCTGGCCCAGCGTGTCCATCGCCACGGTGCCGGCGACGTAGGGCACCGGGTAGCCGGCCGTGACCAACCGGCCGTGGAGCAGGATCAGCAGGCCACCGCTCGGGGGCACCTCGACCGCGCCGACGGGTACGCCGCGCGACAGGATCTCCGTGCCGTGGCTCCGCGTCGGCGTCGGTCCCTCGGCGCGCAGCCCTATCTGGTCGGACTGGGCGGAGACCGTCCAGGGGCCACGCAGCTGGGTCTCGTCGAACTCCTCGAGCTCGGGTCCAGAGGTCACGTCCACGACCGCCGTCGACCGCCACGACGGGCGCCGGGCACCGAGGCGGAAGAGCGGGTGCACGTAGTGCGGGTGGTGGAACCCGCAGAGGCAGGAGTCCAGGTCGAGGTGGTCACCGCGGCCCAGACGATGTCCCACACCCAGCATCGGGTCGGGGGAGACGCTCCCGAGGACCCGGGTCGAGCGGACGCCACCCGCGACCGCGACGTAGACGCGCCACCCCTGCTCCGGGGCCGGGAGGACCAGGGTCGCCTCCGCCTCGACCAGGAAGGGATCCCAGGTGGGGGCGGGTCGTCCCGCCACCAGGGGCTCGGTGTGGGCGCCGGTGACGCTGACCAGGGTGTCGGCGTTGAACCGGAGCTCGAGGGCCGATCCGGTCACCTCCAGCAGTGGTGTCCCGGCCGGGTTGCCCACGAGCAGGTTGGCCATCTGGGCCGACCAGCGATCGCTCGCACCGTTGACGGGGATGCCCTGGTCGCCGTGGCCGGGCCGGCCCAGGTCCTGCACCGTCACGAGCCCGGCCGTCCCGATCGTGATCCTCGGTGGGCCGTGCTGACGCGAGCAGGCCGGCCGGCTCGGGCCGCTCACGGCTCGGCCGCCAGCGGTTCTCCCCGTGCCTCGAGCTCTTCGAAGCGCTCACGGTCGACGGCGAGAAGATCGAGCCAGTCCCCGGCCCGGTAGGGGACCAGCGGGTCGGCGTCGGTGTCCAGGATGCGGAGCGGCGTACGACCGACCAGGCGCCAGCCGCCGGGAGATCGCACGGGATAGATGATCGCCTGGCTGCCGCTGAGACCGATCGAGCCGGCAGGCACAGCCGTGCGAGGCACCTTCATCCGCGGGATCGCGGCGTCCCAGGTCGGCCGGTCCGTGAACGGCGTACCGATCGGGGAGGCCACGAAGCGCAGCCGCCACGGAGCCGACGTCAGCCGGTCGACCACCTCGTCGACCGGTAGGTGCAGCTCGGTCGCCACGTCCTGCAGGTCAGGACCGGCCTCCCCTCCGAATAGCACCGGCACCCGGAACGTGCGCCCCTTCGCGTGCTCGAGCGCGCTCGGGTCGAGGGTGTCGTTGAGCTGAGTCACCAGCGACTCGACGCCTGCGTGGTCGCCCCTTCCCGGGTCGAAGGTCACGAAGAGGTGGTCGTAGGTCGCCACCAGGTCCACCAGCCACTCGGGCTCGGCGTCGCGCAGGGCCGTCGCGAGGGTCTGGGTCGTGGCCCACCGCAGCTCGTAGCTCGGACCGAGCACGCCCGCCAGCAGGCCGGCGTCACCGTAGGGACGGAAGTGGAGGCGGGCGGCCATCGACGCCTCAGATGCTGTCGACGGGGGGGTAGTCCTCCGGTCGGAGCGTGTCGACCTGCGGGCTGCGTTGCTGCGCGAGGAGGCCGCCGTCGACCAGGATCTTCGCGCCCGTCACGTAGGCAGCGTCGTCGGAGACCAGGAACAGGGCGGGGCCCGTCAGGTCGTCGGCCAACCCGCCTCGCCCGAGGGGCACGGTGGCGTCGCGCCGTTCCAGCGACCAGTCCGGCTCGTCGGGGTTGGTGGCGATCAGGCCGGGGACCAGCGTGTTGACCCGGATGCCGTACGGCGCCAGCTCGACCGCCGTCGTGCGCGTCAACGCCTCGGTGCCCCCTTTGGCCGCGTCGTAGGCCGCCATGCCGCGATGGGCGCGGGTGGCGCCACCGCTCGAGAGGTTGACGATGGATCCTCCACCGTGGCGCGCCATGATGCGTGAGGCCCGGTCGGTGCAGAGGTACTGGCTCTTCAGGTTCACGCGCAGGAACAGGTCCCACCAGTCCTCGTCGCCGTGGAAGAAGTGCCGCTGGTCGGTGGTGATCGCGGCGTTGTTGACGAGGGTGTCGACCGGTCCGAACTCGCTGGTCGTCAGGGCGAAGAGCGCGTCGACGTCCGCGGCGATCCCGGCGTCGCCGACGAAGGCGATGGCCCGGCCACCGGCCCCGACGATGGACTTCGCTCCGGCCTCGACGTTCGCCTGGTCGATGTCGGCGAGCACGACGCGAGCGCCCTCGGTGGCAAAGCGTCGGGCGATGGCGAGTCCGATGCCTCGACCCGCTCCGGTGATCACGGCAATCCTGCCGTCGAGCCTGCCCGCCATGTGCTTCGCCTCCGCGTGGTTGATGTGGGTCAGAGCCTGCCACGAGATCGTCAGGGATGCGCTGCGACATGTAGGTGCGATTAAGGGTCTGTGCAGCGGGAGCGACGGTCGCGCCGGGTAGCCGGTCCCGTCCTGGCTAACCGGCGGCGCCCGCGTCCGGTACGTCGGCATCCATGGCGCTCACGAAGTCGCGCTTGACCGCTCTCCATGCCTCGTCGGTCATCTCGCGACGCCAGTACGGTGAGCACGACATGTCCTGCCTGGAAAGGCCGCGCTCCGCGAGCAGGTGGCGGCGGACCATCCGGATCTCGGTGGCCTCCCCGTGGACGAAGGCGTCCACGCGGCCGTCGGGGAAGCCGAGGTCGCGGACGGCCTCGAACAGCACGTCGCTGTCCTGCTCGTCACCGGGTCGGTGGACCCAGCCCAGATCGAGGTTCCCCGGGCACTCCAGATCGATCTCGTGGTCCGGTCCGTCGCAGAGAACCCTGACGACCGCCAGCCCGTCGGGTGCCACCGCCTCCAGGGCGGCAGCGATCGCAGGCAGGGCCGACTCGTCGCCGACCATCAGGTGCCAGTCGGCCTTGGGATCCGGTCGGTAGCCGCCTGAGGGGCCTTCGAGGACCAGGACGTCTCCCGGGGCAGCCTGGTCGGCCCAGGCGCCGGCGACACCCACGTCGCCGTGGACGACGAAGTCGATGGTCAGTCGCGGCGTGCTCGCGTCCCAGTGCCGCACCGTGTAGCGGCGACGGGCCGGCCACCACCGCTTGTCGAAGCCCGCGCGGACCTCTTCCGGGTCGAAGACGGCGTCGTACGGCGCACCGCTCGGCGCGAAGGCCAGGTTCACGTAGGCGTCGACCCCGTCGACCATCTGGAACCGGTGGAGGTCACCTCCCCCCAGGACCACGCGGACAAGGCTCGGGGTGAGCCTGCGTGAATCCAGCACAACGCCATGCATCAGAGGTTCTCCTGTGTCGAACGGGCTGGTGTGGGATCCCGTGCGTCCCGGTCCCACGGTCCCACGACCGGGACCTGGCCCGCTCGCCCGATGCGGCAGGGGGCAGGCTCTATGCTTCCTAGTCGGGAACGGGAATCGTTGTCTCGGGCTTCGGCGCCGAGGATGATCACCCCCTGTGAGCACAAGCCGCCGAGCGACGGAGCACATCGATGACGTCCACGAAGCCACCCCGGGTCGCGACTGGCACGGGGCGCACGTCGAGCAAGCGGGACATCGTCCTGGGCGTGCTCGAGGACGGCGAGGACTTCAAGAGCGCGCAGGACATCCATGCGGCGCTCCGGGTCTCGGGCGAGAAGGTGGGTCTGGCCACGATCTACCGGACCCTGCAGCAGCTGAGCACCGGCGGTGAGGTCGACGTGCTCCGCAACGAGACCGGTGAGGCGACGTACCGCAGCTGCAGCCAGACCCATCACCACCACCTGGTGTGCCGAGTGTGTGGGAGGACGGTCGAGGTCAAGGGACCGGCGGTCGAACGCTGGACGGAGTCCATCGCGACCAAGCACGGCTACCGGGACGTGAGCCACACGGTGGAGATCTTCGGGGTCTGCGGCGACCACTGACGAGCGGCCGCGGGCTCGTCGGGACGCGGCGAGGGAAACCGCTCCCTGTCCGGTGAGCCTCCGTCAGACCGTCACTCCGTCGTACATCAGCGGAAGCGTGAAGACCATGGTGGTGCCGTGGCCGTCCGGTCCTTCGTGGGCCGCGATCGTCCCGCCGTGGCGCTCGACGGCACGCAGGCAGATGGCCAGGCCGAGGCCTGAGCCCGGGAACTCCCCGTTCTCGCTGGATCGGGAGAAGCTTTCGAAGACCCTGGCGCGGTCACGGTGGGGGATGCCGACTCCGTTGTCGGTGACCCGGACCTCCCGCATGCCGTCAACGATGCGCGACTCGATGACGACGTCGGGCCGCACACCGGGGGCCACGAACTTGACGGCGTTCCCGATGAGGTTGGTGAAGAGCTGACGCAGGAGGAGAGGGTCGGCCACGACCTCGCCGAGCTCGGTGAGCGTGATGAGTGTGGCGGCGCCGGGCAGCTCGAGGTCGCACACGATGGAGTCGACCAGCTTGTCGAGGTCCACCGGGATGACGTGCAGCTCGGCGCTACCGGCGACGGCGAAGTCCAGCAGGTCGGTGATGAGGTGGTTCATTCGGCCGGCGGTCCGGTGGATGCGGTGGACGCTTCCCAGCGCAGCGGGGACCTGGGGCTCGCCGTCCGCCTCGAGCTGTTCCGTGGCCATCTCGGCCCAGCTCAGCACCCCCGTCAACGGTCCCTTGAGGTCGTGCGCCACCACGGCGACGAAGTTCTCCAGCGCGCGTTGCTGGGCTCGCTGCGAGGTGACGTCATGCATCAGCACGACGGCCAGAGGTCCGGCCTCCGTGTTGACATCTGCGTCGGGTGTCGCGAAGTGGAGGGGGACGGCGCTCACGGCGAGGACCTTCTCGTTGCCGGTGACCGGGTCGCGCCGTACGACGTCGCTCAGCGGTACGGTCTCGCCGCGCAGGGCCCGGGAGTGCGGAAGGTCCTCGTGTGCGATCCGTTCCCCGTTGGACCAGTAGAACTCCGCGTCGCTGGCCTCATGGACGTGGACCCCCTGGGCGTCGGCGCCACCGAGCTGGGCCGCGGCGGAGTTGGCGAGCAGCACGTGGCCCCGCGAGTCGCTCACGCACACCCCGTCGATGATCGCGCCGTTGACCGCGTCCAGCAGGTCGGCCCGGTCGGTGGCCAGGGACTGCGCCTCCTTGAGCCGGGCGGTGAGTTCGGCCTGCTGGCGGACCCCGAAGGCGACCAGCAGCACGACCAGGGCCGTCATCGTCGCGAACAGCTGTACGACGCTTGCTCGCCTGGCCATGCCGTCGATGACCCCGAACGGGCCGAGTCCCTCGAGCGCGAGGACGACGGCGAGGGTTCCGAAGCTCAGGCTGCTCACGGCGCCGACGGCCGGGGCGAAGCGGAACCCGATCCAGGTCGAGGTGACGATCATGATGAAGGCCGTCGGGATCTCTTGGGGGGAGACGATCACGACGGTGCCGATGACCATCGTCACCAGCACGGCGAGGGACAGCTCGAGCGCGGCCCCGGCTCGGGGCGTGGAGGTCAGGGACTCCTGCCAGGACTGTCCACGACGTTGTCCCCTGGCCCCGATGATCGTGAGCACGGCCAGCGCGGGCACCAGGATCCCGCACAGGTTGCGGATGGCCAAGCTGGCGGTGGCCGACCACGAGAGGTCACCGGTCTCCGCCCAGGCGGCCAGGGCGCCGATAGGGGCTTCCGTGAGCGCGGCTGCTGCCGATGCGATCACGAGACTTCGCATGTCCTTGGTGCTGACCACCACCCGGCGAGGCTGCCCGAGGAAAGACCCCTCGTTGAGCTTCGCCAGCACCGCACGGACGACCAGCGCCTGGACGACGTTGGCGGCCCCGAGCAGCAGACTGGTGAGCACGCGGCTCTCCACGAGAAGGACGAAGAACAGCGTGGTCACCACGAACAGCACCGCACCGTCGATGGCGAGCTGGGTCCGTGAGCGGCTGCGCAGCAGCCACAGCGCGGCCACCCCGGCAGCGGGCCAGAACAGCGCCAGCTCGGTCGAGTCCAGCATCACCAACCGCCCCAGCCCCATCGCCGCCACGTAGAGAGCGAGGTATGCGAGAGTTGCGCGAGTGCTGCGAGACATGGCACCAGTCTCGCTGGTCAACCCGGCCTCCGTTGCCATGACCCCACGTGTTGACGGAACGCAGCGTCGGAGGCGAACACCGCGTCCAGGTCGTAGGTCGAAGTCCCGACCCCTCAGGTGCGAGGAGAAATGACGGGAGGACTAACGTCGGGACCATGCGCGCGATCACCTACACCACGACGGGCGACCCTGAGGTGCTGACTCTTCTCGACCGTCCCCTGGGCGAACCGGGGCCGGGGGAGGTGCGCGTCCGGATCCATCGCTCGGGGGTGAACCCCACGGACTGGAAGGCCAGGCGTGGCGCGGGTCCAGGGTCCCCGGTCGACCCGCCCCAGGTGCCGAACCAGGACGGTGCGGGTGTGGTCGACGCGGTCGGCCACGGGGTCGAGGAGGCTCTTCTGGGGTTGCGCGTGTGGATCTGGGAGTCGGCCTACCAGCGTCCCCAGGGCACGGCCCAGGAGTTCGCCCTCGTTCCTCGCCGCAACCTCGCGCTGCTGCCGGACGTGGCGTCCTTCGACCTCGGAGCCTCGCTCGGCGTGCCCTTCCTCACCGCGCACCGGGCGCTGACCGTCACCGAGGGTGGCCCACTGCGCCTGGGCCCGGGAACACTGCAGGGTCGGACTGTCCTGGTCTCGGGTGGGGCCGGTGCGGTGGGCAACGCCGCCATCCAGCTGGCCCGGTGGTCCGACGCCCTGGTCATCACGACGGTCAGCAGCCCAGAGAAGGCTCACCTGGCCGCCGCTGCCGGTGCCGACCATGTGATCGACTACACGCAGCAGGACGTCGTGGCTGAGGTGCGCAAGATCGCACCCGCCGGGGTCGACACGATCGTGGAGGTCGCGGCCGCGGCGAACGCCGAGATCGACGCCGGCGTCATCGGGATGCACGGCTCGGTGGCGGTGTACGCCGACGACGGGGGAGCGGCTCTCTCACTGCCGGTGCGTCCGCTGATGCTGCCCAACGCTCGCTGGCAGTTCGTCCTGGTCTACACGGCCCCGCACGACTGGAAGCGGCGTGCCGTCGACGACGTGACCGCGGCGGTGCTCGACGGGGCCGTTCGCGTGGGCGAGGAGGCGGGGCTTCCCCTGCACCACTTCCCGCTGGAGCGCACGGCCGAGGCGCACGCCGCCGTCGAGGCCGGGGTCGTCGGCAAGGTGCTCGTCACCGTCACCGACTGAGCGCGCCTCGCGGTCAGCGCCGAGACAGGTCTCGGCAACCTGCAGCCGGGTGCTGCCCAACCAGGTGCCGGGCAGCTCGAACCCGTTGCCCTGGTCGTGGTCGACGGCAAGATCCGGGTCATGCCCGCGGACGCTCGAGCATCTCGGCCGGTTCAGGCAGCGGGCCGACGTGTCCCACCAGCATCCCCACGGTGGCGGCGATGCTGGCGCGAGCCTCGTCGAGGGTGAGGTTGGGATCGTTGGCCAGCACCCGGGCGCCGAAGCCGTCGCACAGGGCGACCGCTGTCTCCGCGAGCTTCTGGGCGTGGACGACCGGCGCGAAGACGCCGTCCTGGGTGCCCTCGACGATGATGCTGGTCACGGTGGAGCAGAGGTTCTCGTAGAGCTCGGCCCCGACCTTGGCCAGCCCGGGCTGGCGAATGCAGAGCAGGGCGAGCTCCTGCCAGAGCAGCCACTCCTCGGAGCGTCGTTCGTCGCTGGGCAGACAGCGGTCGAGGAACGTGGACAGGCGCTGCGCGGCCCCTTCCCCGGACCCGCTCACGGCGTGCTCGTTGCGGAGGGTGGAAACGTCGTGGGAGTAGGTCAGCACGTCGGCGAAGAGCTGTTCCTTGGTGTCGAAGTAGTAGTGCAGCAAGCCTGCGGAGACCCCGGCTGCCCGGGCGATGCCGGCCATCCGCACCTTCGCCAACCCGTCGCGCACGATGCAGTCGGCCGCCGCCGCCAGGATCCTGGTGCGAGCCTCAGCGGCCGCCAGGTCGCGCTGGTTGGGGTCCTTGGGGCGGGTGTCCGCCATCGTGCTCCCTTCGGCGCGTTGGTCGAGCCGACCTCTGACTGGTCATGACGACTCCTTGGCGGAGGCTCACTCGATTCTTGCTAACTGTACAGTCAGTCAAACATTCCCCCGGGTCAGTCGGTGCGTCTAGGGCTCAGCGGCTGCGATCCGCTGTCGGCGCAGAGCCCGGGACCTCCGGCACTTCCGATGTCCCCTCGGAAGCGAGAGATTGGGGGCATGACCGAGGAACAGGCCTATGACGTCGTGGCGAAGTACTCCGACTTCGAGCTGCGGAGGTACGCCGAGCACGTGGTCGCCGAGACCCGGGTCATCGGATCGTTCGAGGGGGTCGGCACCACATCGTTCCGGCGCCTGGTCGGCTACATCGGCGGGCGCAACGCTCAGTCCCAGAAGGTGGCCATGACGGCTCCCGTCATTCAGGAGGCGGAGGACGAGAAGCCTGGAAGCTACGTCGTCAGCTTCGTGATGCCGACCAGCCTGGACCTGCAGCATGCTCCCGAGCCGACCGACCGTGCTGTCCGGTTGCGCACCGTCCCTGCCCAGACAGCCGCCGCCCTGAGGTTCTCCGGACGCTGGTCCCGAGGACGCTACGAGGAACACGCACGTCGGCTCACGACCGCGCTGGAGACAGCGGGTCTCACGGTCGACGGGCCGCTGCGGTTCGCGCGCTTCGACCCGCCCTGGACGCCCTGGTTCCGGCGACGGAACGAGGTCGTCGCGCCCGTTCGCGACTAGCGATGGGCTGCGAGTCGATGAGCGATCTCCAGGGCCAGCCCGATCTGATGATCCAGGGCCGGCGCGCTTCCCCACCAGGACACCGACTCCACGACGAGCCCTTCTCCAGTGCGCCGGATCGCCCACAGCTCGGCCGGCCGCAGCACGCCGTCGCCGTGCTGGGCCGAGGGCCAGTTCTCGATGCGCCGGCGCAGTGCGACGTCGAGGATCCCCACGGGGTCGGTGTAGACGAACCGCTCCTCCGCACCGCTGCTGCGCGTGCGGCGCGACGACCGACCGGTGAGCCGACCGAACCCCTCCATCAGTCGGCCGAGGCCGGAGTGGGGACCGGACCGACGCACCTCGACCAGCGGGACGGCCGACCCTGTCCTAGAACCTCCGAGCCGCAGAGCCGGACACACCCACCGGACGAAGGCCGCCGGGTCGCGATCGCTATCGGTCGGCGTGCCGTCATCGAGGTCGCAGTACCAGGACAGACCAGACTCCCGCGGCTCCAGCCGGCACACGTGTTCACCCGCACTCGTCACCGCCAGCCCGCGGTCGGCCACGACGACGTCGACGAACTCGAAATGCGAATCCCCCACGGTGGGATGCTAATCCCTGGGGATGCGAGGCCGATCGACGTCACAGATGGGTGAGGAACCAGTCTCGTTGCGCAGCGCTGGAGCGTTCGAAGTTCGGCCCGGTGTAGACCTCGAAGTGTCCTCCGTCGAGGAGGAGGAGCGACTTGGGCTCCAGTGCTCGGGAGTAGGCGCTCAGGGCGAGGTCAGTCGGAGTCACGTGGTCCTGGGACGCAACGACCATCATCAGTGGGGTGGGCGAGATGTTGGCAATGTAGGCCCCGGGCTCGTACTCGGTCAGCATCTCGACTGATCGCAGCGTCACCTCGTTGCGCCACGTCGGCGCCCGCTCGGCGGCGGCGGTGAGGAAGTAGTCGTGCGTGTCCTGGGTCGGAAGCGCAGCGGGTTCCGAGGGATCGTTCTCGTAGGCCACCTGCATGGTGAGAGGCGGCTGCCCTGCCGCCCGCCCGGCACGATCGGCATCGAAGCCCGCTCGCAGCGGGGCGAACTGGTCGGCACGGACCAACCGGCGCACGTTCGCCAGTCCACTGACAGCGGGTGCCTGGGAGACCACGCACTTGATCCGACGGTCGATCGCACCCAGCACCAGCACGTGCCCACCGCTGTAGCTCGACCCCCACACGCCGATACGTGCCTCGTCGACAGCGGGCTGCTGGACCACCCACGTGATCGCGTCACGGGCGTCCCGAATCTGCTGCCAGGGGTCAATCTCTCCGCGCAGATCACCATCGCTGGCACCGAAGTTGCGGTGGTCGTAGACCAGAACGGCCAGGCCGGCCGAGCTGAAGACCTCAGCGAAGTCGTCCAGGTGCATCTCCTTGGTCGCCGAGAAACCGTGTGACATCACCACCGTGGGAAAAGGCCCCTCGCCCTCGGGCTGGTAGAGCCATCCCCTCAGGGTCGTGTGGTCCTCAGTGGCGAATTCAACGTCAGTGCGCATGTGTCTCTCCAGGGCATAGGGGCGGATCGCTCATCCTGCTCGCGTCCCTGTCGCGTGTCCATGACACCTGTCCATGACGCCGGGGTGGTCCCGCGGTCACGTCAGCTGCGCTCCCGGTGCCGATTCGGCCCGGATTCGACCCGGACAAGGATGCTGGTGCGTGAGACGCTGGCGCGATGGTTCCCGGCGATGTCCCGATCGGCGACTGGTTGCACCAGGGCACGAACGATGCCCGGGAGGTCGCCGCCCGGTACGACGAGTGGGCGAAGGGCTATGACGACGACCTGGCCGCGTGGTCCTACCAGGCTCCTGTGGTGGTGGCGGAGACCGTCATCTCCCGCCATCTCACGGCGGGCTCGGCGCTCGACGTCGGGTGCGGCACGGGCCTGGTCGGTCGAGCCCTTCGTTCCCGAGGCTTCGTGGGGCGGATCCGGGGCCTCGACATCTCGCACGCCTCTCTCGAGATTGCTCGGCAGTGCGGAGCGTACGACTCGGTCGAGCCCGCGGACCTCCAGCAGCGACTTCCCTGCGACGACGACAGTGTCGATGCGCTGGTCTGTGTGGGGGTGATGACCTACCTCTCGGACGTCGAGGCGGTGTGGCGAGAGTTCGCGAGAGTCGTCTGCTCGGGGGGACTCGTGGTCGTGACGCAGCGCGAGGACCTGTGGCACACCCGTAGGTGCCAGGCCGTCTTCGAAGGACTGGAGAACGAGGGCGTGTGGACGCCTTCGGACATCACGGGGCCGGCTCCGTACCTGCCCGACGGGTACGGGGGGACGGCTGAGGTCGACTGCTACTACCTGACCGCGCTCGTGCGCTGATCTGTGCCCGTCACGGCCCGGGACGTACGAGGACCCGTCGGGATCACTGGGTCTGGAAGAGTGTGGGCCAGGCCGGAGATTCCTCGATGAGGATGAGCTGGCTTCGTGTTGCCATCGTTGACTAGGAGAGCCACGTGACGATCAAGGACATCGGGCCACAACCTCAGAGCTTCGACCTCGAGAACGAGACCCGCGAGAACAGGAACTACCGCGTGGTCGCCTGGTCTGGAAACTACCTCCAGCTGACTCTCATGACCATCCCCGTCGGCGAGGACATCGGTCTCGAGGCACATCCGGAGACCGACCAGTTCCTGCGCCTCGATGCGGGCCGGGGGCGCGTCCAGATGGGCCCGACCAAGGATCAGCTCGACTTCGTGCAGGAGGTCGAGGACGGGTGGGCGATCATGGTGCCCGCCGGCACCTGGCACAACGTCACCAACATCGGCGACGAGCCCATGAGTCTCTATGCCGTCTACTCGCCGGTCCACCACGCGTCGGGCAACGTCCAGGCAACCGCGGCCGACGCGGAGCAGGACGAGGAGTCGGGCCACGACAAGCCGCCGCCCTGGTCGGTGCAGCCCTCCCTGCACGCCACGGACGAGCACGCCTGACAGCAAGGGCGAAGGCGATCGAGGTGGCACACGACCGACCTCTGGGCGATGGAGCGCGCGGTGCAGCGTCGAGACTGGTCTGCTAGCGGGCCAGACGCTCGGCGACGATCGCCCACACGTCCGGGTCGAGCCCCATGCCGATGTGTGTCGAGGAGACCTCCGCGTGCTCGACGGTCGGCGAGAAGCGGTCGATGCACGCCGGCCAGGCCACGATGCCGTCGCGGCGGGTGAAGACGGCGGTCAACGGCACGCGGATGGGCGACGCGGCGTCACGCAGGTAGGCCCGCATCGGTGCCCCGGAGAGCTCTGGCGCCCTCCATCCCGGAATGTCCACGACCGCGTGTCCGTCCCCGCGGGGGCCCTGAGCAGGCGCGGCGTGGCTGCCACCAGCCCCACGTCGGGCCGCTCACGAGCGCGGGAGAGGAGGCCGCCCTTCATCAGGGCCCGGGTCGGCCACCGCTGGCCGCTCAACTCTGCGTGCGCTCCTGCTTCTTGGCGGCCGCGAGCTCGCTCAGCCGCTCGGCGTCCGCCCGCGCCCGGGCGGCCGCCTGGTTGGTCTGCCGCACGTCCTTGAGCTCCTTCTTCGCCTTCCGCTTGGCGGCGGTCCTCTTCGTCTCGACGGAGGCGCCGAGGCGCTCTTTGCGCTTCTCGGCCGTGGCCGTGCGAGTTGCCGCGCGCTGGTCGGCGCTCGCCTTCTTGGCAGCGGCAGACTTCGCGGCCCGCTTGGCGGCCACGTCCTTGCCGCGTGCCTCGTCGGCCGCGGCCTCGGCCAGCCCCGATGCGGCACGTTCCTGGGAGGCCTTGCGCTTCTGCGTGGCGCTACGGCGTCCGGAGGCGACCGTCTCACTGGCCCGCTCCCTGCGGGCTGCCGCCTGCTGCTCCAACCGGGCCGCGAGCACGAGCTTCTCGCTGCGTTCCAGGCGGTCGGTGCCGCGGGTGGCGATGTCACGGTTGTGCAGGAGGGCGCCGGCGAGCTTGTCGACCGAGCCGATCACCCGGTCCAGAGCCACCCGCGGGCCAGAGGTCTCGGCCATCCGGTCCGACAGGGTGTGGTCGATCGCGACGACAGGGAGACGGGCGAACTCGTAGGGAAGGGCGATCAGGGTGCTCAGCATGGTGGTCCTCACTTCTCGGTCTCGGCGCGCAGCTGCGCGGCCTGGTGGTCCGCGGCGGCCGCCTCGCGCTGGAGGCGGCGCTGCTCGTTCGTGGCCCGCTCCTCGGTGGCCTCGGCCTCGGCCGCCATGGCCTCGGCGTCGCGCAACCGAGACTCCGCGAGGGCGTCGGCGTGAGTCTCCGCGGCCTCACGACCGGCGGCCTCCTGTCGTTCGGCGCCACGGGCGGCGAGATGGTGCTCTGCCTGGCGCTGACGCTCGGCCGCAGACTCGGTTCGTTCCGCCTGCGCGCGCACAGCACCCTTCTCCTCCACGGCGTCGCGGTTGGCCGAGGCAAGCTCGTGCGTGGCCTCGTCGCGCTTCGCCTCGGCGATGGCGTCCTCGGCGACGGCAGCCTTGCGGTTGGCGGCCTCCGTCTGCTGGAGCTGTTCTTCCTCCACCAGGTCGTCGCGGCCGGTCACGGCCCCTGTCACTTCCTTCGCCTTGCCTGCGATGCTGTCCAAGAGCCCTTCACGGGCCTGGGTCGCTTTGTCGTTGGTCATGACCTCCAATGCCCCGTTACGGTGCGCCCAACTCCCCGCCCGGGGTGTGACCTGTGCCGCAGGCTGCCATCAGCGCGGCTCGAGGCGGATCGCCCGGGAGGCGTGTGGGCCCCGAGGCCCGAGCAGTGCTGTCAGACCAGATGCAGCACGAGCCCGGCGGCGGTGATGGCCAGGGCCACGATGCTCAACCAGGGGCGCAGCCGGTTGGACAGCTCGATGCGTCCTTGCAGACACCCCGGGACGCTCTCGAGTGGCAGATGGCGCACCGCGACGGCATTGCCGATCAGCACGATTCCCATCAGGACGCCGAGCTGGAGGAGAGGCCACGCGAGGGAGGCGGAGGACTGCATCCGGCACTCCTTGCCTCATCGGGGAGAGGTCTTCGATCGACCTCGTGCCCAGACGCTAGCCAGCCTCCAGCACGCCTCAGGTCTCAATGTGAGACGCCCGTCAGGAGGATGGCGGCACGATGCCGTAGTCGTGGATCTTGCGGTAGATCGTGGCCCTGGACATGCCCAGCGACCGCGCGGCCTGGACCTTGTTGCCGCCTGCCTCGGTCAGACACTTGACGATCGCGTCGCGTTCGAGCGCCTCCAGCGGGCTCAGCACCCGACGACTGACCGCGTGCACCTCGGGCGGCAGGTCCTCCGGCCCGATACAGCCAGTACGCCGGTGCCGGACCACCGCCCGGAGCATCTCGTGCAGCTGCTCGGCGTTCCCGGGCCAGGACATCCTCATGAGCAGGCGCATGGCGTCGGGGGAGCACGTGAGGTTCCCACCTTGAGCATGGCGCGACAAGAAGACGGTGACGAGCTGGGGCAGGTCCTCGAGGTGAAGGCGCAACGGCGGGAGCTGCACCGTGCTCGGGAACAGCTGCAGCAAGGGCTGGAGCGCCTGGTGGTTCTTCTCGCCACCCAGGGTCACCGCGACCCAGGGGGGTGCCGCACTGCCCGTGCGCGCCTCCTGGAGGGCGGAGGCCAGGCTGCGGAGCTGGGGGGCGGTGAGCGCGTCGACGTGCCTGAGCACGACGGTCTGGACCTCTCCGGCCAGCGTCCGGCGTACGTTCTGCACCCAGTCGGTGTCGGCGGGCGCCGTACGCGCGTCCAGCAGCTCGAAGCGGCCGACGGGCTGACGCCGCAGCTGCACCGCGCGGAGCACGGCGAGCTTGCCAACCCCCGGCTCACCTTCCACGGCGAGCCAATCGCCCGACCTGAAGACCCGCTCCACCTCGTGGCAGGCGTGCAGCCACGGAGGCCCGGAACCGACCAGGCTCGGTAGCGGCACCGACTGGGGAAGCTCGCGGGTGCCTGCGACTGCCTTGGTGCGCTCGTCGAGCACCACGTGCGCGACGACACCGTAGGGGGGAGCACCAGTGCCGACGCGTCGGCAGTACATCCGTGCCGTCACTCCCGTCGGAAGGTCGACCACGACCGTGCCGCGCCGAGCGGTCGACATCGCCTCAGAGGCCTGCGCCAGGAGCGTCGACTGGTCAGCGGGTGCGAGCGAGGCGCGCGCGTGGTCGTTCAGCATGACCACGTCGCTGTTCAGGGCGAACACGATGCCGGTGCGGCGGTTGCAGGCGCGAAGGTACTCCTGGAAGAGCTCGAGCTGGGAGGCGCTGGCGTCGGCCAGCAGCGCCTGACGGATCTGCGCAGCGGTGGTCTTGGCCAACGTCAGCAGCAGCGAGCCGGCGTCCTTGCGCCAGCAGGTGAGATCGACCGCGCCCACAAGGCGACCCGTGACGGGGTGGTGGATCGGTACGCCGGCACAGGCGAGATCCTCGAGGTTCTCGGCGTAGTGCTCGTGGCCGAAGACGTGAGTGGGACCGCCCACCTCGAGGGCCGTGCCGATCCCGTTGGTGCCCACGAACTCCTCCGCATAGCTGAAGCCGGGGGCTAGGAGGACCTTGTCGAGGTGCCGCTCGAGCTCGCCGTCACCGGTCAGTCGGCTGAGGACGACCCCGGTCTGGTCGGTGAGGATGACGCTCACCGACTGTCCCTGCAGCTGCTCGCCCAGGCTGCTCAGCACCGGCTGGGCACTTCTGGTGAGCCGGCTGTCGAGGTGGATGTCAGGTGCGAAGCGCATCTCCACCTTGTCGGCCGCCACGTGCATGGACAGGGAACGACGCCACGACGCGAGAATGGTGTCTCGGACTGTCTGTGGCGCCGGGGTCTCCTCGGTCAGGAACCGCACCCGGTTGGCCGCGACCACCTTCTGGGCAGGAGCGGCTGGTTTCGGTGAGACTGGTGACATCGGCGAGGACAACCCCCTGAGTCTTGTTGGGAACCTCTCCGACCACGCCCGATGGTCGGCCGCGGCGAGACAGCCAGGATCCCGGGCCGACATCCACGATATGCGGGTTCTCCTGACCAGTCGAGTGTCTCCTGGTCGCCCGTTCCCGGGGTGTCTCAGATTGAGACAGCGCCCCGTTCCGGCGGGCGTAGCGTCGCCGACAGCCCGACCCAGGAACCCGTTCCGGTCGGATCTGCGGAGGTGCGAGATGAGCGCGGCGAACGACGCTGAGGCCGAGAGCTACAACCCCTGGACGGTGGTGAACCTCGTCTTCAGCCATCTCTCCGAACAGGGTCTGCACCCGGTGCTCGGCGAGAGCGGCGACCCCGGGCCGCCGGCCCGGGCGCTGCTCTCCGCGCTCGGCATCGAGCCGGCACCGGAGGGCAACCGCGAGGTCATGCGGGACGTCCGGGCCCACCTTGCGCAGATCCGAGAGGCGATGTTCGAGAGCGACTGAGGCGACCCGCCGCCGGGGCCGCCCTCGTCTCAATGTGAGACCTGGTGTCGCTGGTTGACCGGCCTTCAATACAAACGCAACCCCCACTCAGACGACAGGAAGGAGTAGTGATGACTCGCCAAAGCGTGGCCAAGGCTCATGAGAAGATCCAAGAGCTGGCCTGGGAGCCTCTCTACCACGAGCCGGTTTCCCAGTACGGGACCGACTACACGTTCCAGAAGGCAAAGAAGAAGGACCCGCTCAAGCAGGTACTCCGGTCGTACTTCCCCATGCAGGAGGAGAAGGACCACCGCGTCTACGGAGCTGCCGACGGAGCGATCCGCGGCAACATGTTCCGCCAGGTGCAGGAGCGCTGGCTGGAGTGGCAGAAGCTGTTCCTGAGCATCATCCCGCTGCCGGAGATCTCGGCGGCCCGGGCGATGCCGCTGTTGTTCAACACGGTGCCGAACCCTGAGCTGCACAACGGCCAGGCGATCCAGATGATCGACGAGGTGCGCCACTCGACGATCCAGCAGAACCTCAAGCGCCTCTACATGAACAACTACATCGACCCCGCCGGCTTCAACAGCAGCCTGCGCAACTTCCAGAACGACTACTGCGGCACCATCGGTCGGCAGTTCGCGGAAGGCTTCATCACCGGCGACGCCATCACGGCCGCCAGCATCTACCTCACCATCGTGGCGGAGACGGCCTTCACCAACACGCTGTTCGTGGCCATGCCCGCCGAGGCCGCG